>JAKBAR010000069.1 GCA_021808925.1 Pseudomonadota bacterium
AGGGGATTAATTTTAAGATATCATGAGCATTTCTGAGCCTGCCTTTCGTATTGCGGGAGGCTTTCTTCTTCTTTTAGCCGCGATCGATATGGTCATTGCAAAATCCCACTCCGGTATGGTATCGACAACCTCTGATGAAGACGAAGAGTCTGTCACACGCGATGATGTTTCTGTGTTTCCTCTGGCCATTCCGATGATCGCGGGACCAGGGGCTTTAACCTCGCTTGTCGTTCTAATGCGCCAAGCGGAAGCACAGTCAAATTTTATGACAGCTGGTGTCATTATTATTCTCCTAATCATTCTGATTCTGACTTACATTAGTTTGCTTTTGGGGGACTATTTGATGAAAGCCTTGGGGGTTACGGGAACCAATGTGTTAACGCGTGTTTTTGGCATCATTCTCTCTGCCCTTGCGATTCAGCACATCATCAATGGCATCACTATTCTTATTAAAAGTGCTATGACTGCTGCCTAAAAACATAAAATTTTCTAGATCGTTCATCAATTATTAACCTTCTCTCTGTCATAATAGGACTATAAGAAAGTACTCTTGAATTGATGAGGAACACTAATGCTTTATCTAAAAATACTTTTATGCGGCTTAGTTACATCACTGGCAGGCACAACTGCAAAGGCCATTGCCCTTAAAGATTGCACACGCTTTAGCTGCAAAGATACGGCTGTATACAAAGAATGCAAGGAGGAATTTCCGGATAAAATCCCTAATTGCGAGGCCGCGTGGGATGCAACCATAACTCAAAAAATACGTCAGCAGGAGGACCTTCAACGCCAGGCAGAGCGAGAGAAAATTAAACTTCAAAACTCTTTAAAAGCAATAAACGCGAAAATCAAAGAGTTAAAAATAGAAGTGAAGAATCTCAATCAAGAAAAAAAAGAAAACACACAAAAGAAAAAGAAGAAAAATAAATAAATCTATAAAATTAAAAATTATGGAGGGGAGGTCGCACGTTTTAGACACTTTTCCTCTCTCCTTGTCTCTTTTTTCCTTTCTCTCTTGAGTTCGTTCTTTTTTCTCCGCATAATTAAATAAAATTTTTAAAGATTTTTATAAGAGCTATGCGCGCTATTCCCCCGCTCATTCAATGGCACGAGGGTATGTTCCTCAGCCCCCAGCATTTCCAACAAATGCAGCGGCGCTTTGATTCCCTCCTGGCGACTCACACAGATCTTTTTCATCACAACACATGGGGGGTCACACATCTTGTCTTTGATAAGTTAACGCTTGCCGATAATCTTTTGCGCATCGCAGAGCTCAAAGCCACGCTGCCGAATAATGCCGTGATTCACTACCCCCTTGAGTCCTCTCATAAAAGCCTTGAGATTGACCTCACCCCTTACAAAAGTGATGCTCAAAAGAATCCTCTCAAAGTTTATTTATGCATGCCCGAGACAGCCGAAGGACAATCTGAAACGACAGGTGAGTGGCCTTGTTATGATTCCGTTGAGGGTGGGCCTACTGCGGATGAGAATCTGAGTGATCATGTCATTTCAATCCCACGCCTGCATCCCAAACTCTCACTCATTGTGGCTGACACATACCCCCCGCGCTATGTGTCTTTTCCAATTGCTGAAGTCATACATAGTGATGAAGCCTTTGTGCTCACAGATTTTCAACCCCCTCTTATCACCATTAATCCCTTTACATTTTTTCATGATCAAGCCACGTCGATTGCAAGTCGTATTCGAGAAAAAGCGCAATATCTCTCCTCCAAATGGCAAAAACAAGTGGGCACGACTTTTTTAAGCGAAACGGCAAATCAACTGCGCCCGATGATTAAAATTCTTCCTCTTTTAGAGGGATCACTGCGCGGGCAATCCCTTCACCCCAAAGCCTTTTATGATCTTTTATGCCTTGTTTTTGGCGAACTTTCTACTATGCGCCTCACAACGGTTCCTTATCTTATGCCTTTGTATCAACACGATAATCTGAATGCATGTTTAGGCGATATTCTTCAAAGTATTAGCAATCTCCTCGACAGTGTTGAGCAATCTGTTGTGATTTTGCCTTTCAATCAACGGGAGCGCTTGTTCTATCTTAAAATGCACGCGTCCTATGCCGAGCAAATCATGTATATTGGCGTGCGGGCACCCTCAACCATGACAGAAGAGACGCTGTTTGAATGGATGCGTGATGCCGTGATCGCTAGCGATAGCACCGTAGAATCTGTGCGTTTGCGGCGCATTATAGGTGCACCTCGTAAGCTCCTTGACCAAGAAGAATCAACGGATTTTCTCACAGGACGCGGCATGCTTGTGTTTAAACTTCAACAACCCTCAGAGTTCATTCGAACAGGGGAAAATCTTAATATCTTTAATGCCTCTGATGATGATCAGCAACGCCCTCTTGCGGTTGTCCTTTATTTAAAAAAACCCCAACCGATTGAGAATGCTGCATGACGGCACTACGGTCAAACTTTATCACAGCTGTTTTTCAAGATTTTTACGAGGAAATCCTGCGTCAAAAAGAAAGAGCGTTGCGTGAGAGCGAAAGTGGCACTGTGCCTTTGGATTCAGAGGTTGATGAAACTACACCGATAGAAGATGAAAGTGAAACCGAGGAATTTTTGGACGAAGAAGCCTTTGAAGCACCCCAAAATGGCATTCCTGTTTTCGAAGCCTCTAAGGTTGAAAAAAGTGTGGAGCTTTGCCACAGCATTCAACGCAAACTGAGGCTTTTTCTTGAAGAACAATCTCTCAAGGCCTCTTACCAGCTTGGGGAATATGCTCAAAGTAATTTTAGAGAAGCTGAGTATCTCATGGCAGCTCTGGCTGATGAAGTTTTTTTAAATCTGCATTGGTCGGGTCAAAAGCAATGGCGCAAACACCTTTTAGAAACACAGCTTTTCCACACCCAAGTGGCGGGTGAGCTCTTTTTTTCTCGCCTTGAAGTTCTTTTGGACGCAGCGGACCCTACCCGCAATGAACTCGCACAGGTTTATTTACTCTGCCTCAGCCTTGGTTTTCAGGGAAAATACAAAGACCTTGATGATGGAGGAAAAATAGATTTTTGCAAAAAACGCCTTTTCCATCTTATTCACCAGCGCGAGAGTGATCTTTATACGAGCGGACGAAAATCTCTCACAAATGCACCGTATGAGCATAATATTGCGTTGAGTCTGTCCAAGGGTCTTCCGGATGTGCGCACTTGGGTGATTACCTTTGCAGGGATTGCATGCATTTATCTCTTTGTAACGTCTATTTTATGGTACAGGCTTGTGCGGGATCTGGATGAGTCGTTGCAATATATTTTTGAACAAGCACGGTCATTACCCTTATGAGTGCGATTAGCCAATTTCTTTTTGAAAATGCTCACATCCTTTTATGGATTATGATTCTAGCGGGAGCAGGACTTGTCCTGATGGTTGTCGTTATTTTTTTAACAAACCGTGCCTTTAAGAATGCGGCCAAGAAAAAAGCACCCGCAAAGGCTGAGCCCGTTGTTGTAAAACCCATTCCTTTGACAAAGATGCCACCCCCGGGAGGACGTCT
>JAKBAR010000034.1 GCA_021808925.1 Pseudomonadota bacterium
TCTCTTTTTTCGCCCGGAAGAGGGCTACGGTCCGCAACATGTGCAGAGATGCAGCAGCACGCGCATCAGCATCCCTGGCAAGTGGGCATAGCTCTTGAGGATAATGGCCTTCCCATCAGCCTTGGTACACAGCGTCAAGCAGAAATGCAAACGGAGAGACGTCTTGTGAAACATGAGGGAGAGATTCTCAAAAACCAAGCCTGTCTTACCGACTATTTAAGTGTTGTGTGGTTCACTCCCTTAATGGGGAGTTTGCTTAGCGATGGGAGCCAGGCGCAGCGCCAATTTATTGATCGCCTTGTTTTTTCTTTTGAGCCCATTCACGCCAAAAAACGCACAATGTATGACAAACTTCTGCGTGAGCGTAATGCTATTTTAAAAGATTATCCTCCAAGCACTTATAAGGAATGGCTTGATCCCATTGAAAGTAAACTTGCCGATCTCAGTTATGATCTGACACACAGCCGTCATCATATTCTGGCACAGCTTGAAGAAAAGCAGTCGACAACGCCTCTTTTTCCAAGATTTTCTTGTCAAATGGAAGGAGAAAGCGACACGCTTTATACGCATATTCGCTCAAAAGAAGCATGTGTCAATGCATTGCGAGAGCAATATCTGCGGAGTCGGCCGTTGGATAAAATAAAAGGCACAACACGCATCGGCCCCCACCGCTCAAAACTTGTCGTGACGCACACGGCAAAACAGATGCCCGCACGCTTTTGCTCGACAGGTGAGCAAAAAATGCTTGTCCTTGCTATGATTTTAGCGTTTGTCAAAATACCTGTTGTCAGCCCCCATTCTGTGGGCCTTTTGTTATTATTAGATGATGTGATGGATCATCTTGATTCCCAGCACCGGGGTGTATTGTTAGAGGATGTGATGTCCTTGCGACAGGGGCGTAAGAGCCAAGTGTGGATGACGGGGAGCTGTGTCCATGCATTTGCTCCCCTTCAGCATCAAGCGCAGTTTTTAGAGCTTAATGATTTGGGAATCAATCTTTAGGTGCTGTAAATATTGACTCAGCGTGTAATTTTTATACTTTTTCCACGATTCCTCCGAGAAATCTTCTTCCAGCAAAGATTTACCAACGAGGCATTCATTTTTATTACGAAGATTTTTTATATATGTTGCCTTAAGCTTTTTGAGCGGAATATCAAACATACTCGAGTAGTCATAAAAATCCTCCGCCATTTCAAAAGGATTTTTTTTGCCGAACATAAGCGTAGGCAGCATTTTTAGATAGAGAAATTCATCTTCTTCATCAATCTTTTTAGGCGTATACTTGAGAGATTTTTTTATAATCCCCTTGATTTCACTATCAATTTCTGAACTATTGTTTTTTAAAAAATTCTTTAAGTCGTTTTTTGTTATGAGCGCATGTTGATTTAAAAGAGATTCAATTTTTTTTGTGAGTGGATGCGTGTGCTTGACCCATATTTTTTCTTTATCTATTGCATCACTCGATGTTGTGATCGCAAGAGTGAGTGACATCGCTAAAAGTATTTTATTGAATAAATGATGCACTATTTTTTTTCCTTTATTATTGATTAACGTTTATAAAACGCCACAGATGCTTTTTGAGTGTCAAGATATTTTTCCCTTCTTAATTTTTAAATTTCATCCCCTCAAGCTCCTTAAAATGTGCTAAAAAGATCCTAGTCAGATTTAAATATTACGGACCATTCATGACGACCACTGTCTCTGGAAATTACTCAGCCGATTCGATTAAAGTTCTCAAAGGGCTTGAGGCTGTGCGCAAGCGTCCAGGAATGTACATCGGGGATACGGATGATGGCACAGGTCTTCATCATATGGTGTATGAGGTTGTGGATAACGCCATTGATGAGGCGCTTGCGGGGCATTGTGACCGGATAGAGGTTATTATTAATGCAGATGGTTCTGTAACTGTAAGAGATAATGGGCGTGGTATCCCTACCGATATGCATGAAGAGGGTGTGTCCGCAGCAGAAGTTATTATGACACAGCTCCATGCGGGGGGTAAGTTTGATCAAAATTCCTATAAAGTATCGGGCGGTTTGCATGGTGTGGGTGTATCTGTCGTCAATGCACTTTCCTCGAAACTTATTTTACGTATCTTTAGAGCAGGACATGAACATGAAATGTCTTTTACAGATGGCGTCGCAGATGCACCGCTGAAAGTTGTCGGCAGCACAGATCGCAAAGGGACGGAAGTCACATTTTATCCCTCTCGCCAAACTTTTACGAATATTGAATTCAATCGCGCAACGATAGAACACAGACTACGAGAGCTTGCCTTTTTAAATTCAGGTGTTTTTATTTGTTTTCAAGATAACCGTGGTGAGACGCCTTATGAGTCGATTTTACATTATGAAGGTGGCCTTGTTGAATTTGTTAAATACCTGGATAAGGGAAAAAATTCTCTACAACCCAAGGTGATTAGTTTTTCGTTGCAAAAAGATCAAACAACGGTTGAGTGCGCACTGGAGTGGACGGATAGCTATCATGAAACGATGTTGTGTTTTACGAATAATATTCCTCAGCGCGATGGGGGTACGCATTTAGCAGGGTTTAGGGCGGCTCTTACGCGCATTATGGGGCACTATGTTGCAGAGCTTGGGAAAAAAGAAAAAGTAACGATTACAGGCGACGATGCACGCGAAGGCTTGACCTGTGTTCTTTCTGTAAAGGTCCCCGATCCTAAATTTTCTTCGCAAACAAAAGATAAACTTGTTTCTTCAGAGGTGCGTGCTGTTGTTGAGTCGTGTGTGTCAGAATCTTTGGAACAGTGGTTTGAGGAAAATCCTGCCATTATTAAAACACTTATTAGCAAGGTTTTAGAGGCAGCTATGGCGCGTGAGGCGGCGCGCAGAGCCCGCGAACTCACACGGCGTAAAGGGGCGCTGGACATCGCGTCGCTTCCTGGAAAACTTGCCGATTGTCAAGAACGTGATCCTGCAAAAAGCGAACTTTTTATTGTTGAGGGTGAATCTGCGGGAGGTTCAGCTAAGCAAGCGCGCAACCGTTCTTATCCCTGCCAGGCGATTCTTCCTATTAAAGGAAAAATTCTTAACGTTGAGCGGGCTCGCTTTGATCGTATGCTGGGCTCTGCAGAAATTGGCACACTTATCACAGCCCTTGGCACAGGGATTGGTTCAGAGGAATTTAATCCAGACAAACTTCGCTATCATAAAATTATTATTATGACGGACGCGGACGTTGACGGTAGCCATATTCGCACACTCTTACTCACATTCTTTTTCCGTCAAATGCGTCCGTTGATTGAACGTGGGCACCTTTATATTGCACAGCCACCTCTTTATAAAGTGAAGCGTGGCCAGTCTGAGGTTTATCTTAAAGACGATGAGGCTCTGCGCAACTATCTTTTGGAAACCATAGCCCATGAGGGGGTTGTGACAACATCCGAAGGGCATCAAATGTCTGGGGAGGATTTGAAGGATTTTGGGCGCATTTGCCTTAAAGCAAAGGATGTGTGTGCGAAACTTTATAAACGCATCAGTTCGACCGTGCTAATTGAACAACTTCTTTTAAATGATATAAAGGTTAGTTCCTCAGATGAAGCGCTGATGAAGGTTGTGAATTGTTTGAATGCCGTTGAGCCTCAGGTCAAATGGTCGATGGAGCGTACAGAAAATCACCGCCTCTTTAGCCGTCATGCCCTTGGAGTGAGTGAACTTTTCCCTATTGATGATGCTTTTTTTGATCTCCATGAGGTGCGTCAGTTTGAGGTGTATCAACCACGGTTTAAGAATATTTTTTCCTTAAGCTTGATGTATAAAAATAGTGATAGTCATTTCCACGGTCCCTCAACCTTTGGTGAATTTTTGCTGGATCAAGGGCGCAAGGGGATGACAGTGAGCCGCTACAAAGGTCTTGGTGAGATGAATCCAGAGCAGTTGTGGCAGACGACATTGGATCCAGAAGCGCGCACACTTTTGCAGGTGAAGCTCAATCATTTTGAAGAGGCAGAAGAGGTTTTTTCAACGCTTATGGGGGATGTCGTTGAACCACGTCGCGACTTTATTCAGACAAATGCCTTAAAAGTTGTGAATTTGGATGCTTAGAGGCTTAGGGCCTTCAGAAAAATCTCTAAAATCTTCATTAACCGTTAACTTTTTCCCTCACAACCCACTTTTATAGCATATGTCAGGTTGGCGAAGTGGGGCTTTTTTCGATAATACGTGGGGGGATTTTTGCTTTTGATGTTTTTTGAAGAGGGTGGGCTTCCTTTGGGTCATTATGTTTAATCGACTCGAGCGCTTTTCGCAGTAATTGCTCATCAACCTCCACAATGCCCTTTCCTTTGACAATAAAAACAGGCACATATTCTAAATTATATTTTTTAAAAATCGATTGCATACGCGACACGATAGCACGCTCGTCTTCTGTATCATCCTCAAAACAGCGCCGAATAGTTTTTTCATCAAGCCCGAGCTCAAACGCTATTTTTTTAAGCTGATCACGCCAATCTTTTTGATGCCATTCGTCTTGACGCTCGAGAAAGGCACGATAAAGTTCATAGCGCTGATGGGTCCCTTTGGCCCAAGATAATTTTGTCGCCGTTAATGTTGCGAGATCACCAGGGTAATCAACATAATCAACATCATGCGCTGTAATCAGCCCCTCGCCAATAAGCTTTTCTAAAATATTTTTAATTTTATCCGCCAGATCCTTGCAGTGATTACAGGAGAGTGATGTCACAACTTGAATCTGAGGGGGAGGCCTATCAACTGTAGCAAAAACACTTCCAAAGCTTAGGAGGCCCCAGAAAAAGAAAAAAAGTTGTCGCATCATCGCACCGATCATGATGAGGGGCCGCCCCTTGAAAAACGTACACTTATGTATGAGTCTATCTTATCTGCAGGACGTTAATGAAGTGTAAAAATGATCACACTTGAATCATAAAATTTTATAAAAAACGTTGCGCGGATAAAATTTTACGCCATAATGAACATTGTGTAAAAAATTTTAGGATAATTTTATGAATAAACTTAAAATAATAGGAACCTTTTTCATCTTAAGTACGTTGCTCAATGCGCCATTGTACGGAAGCACTGAGGGCGAGAATGACCTTAACGAGGTCAAAGAAAAAACCACATTTTTCCAAAGTGTGCAGAAGAATATTTCTGATTACAAAAAAGAAATTGTAATAGGAAGTGCTATTGTAGGGGGTGGTGCCATTGCCGCGGGTATTATCGCGGATATTGCTTTTAAAATTTATGTTGTATCAACCCTTTCTGGCCTAAATGTGAATATGAATAAGATCATCAATTCTCCTATTATTCCCGCCGCATGTGAAGAAATCATCCAAAATATAGATTCATATACAACGGTTTATGATCAGTATTGTCCGAAGGGTTATAAGACCGTTCCTTCGATTTGGACGGTGCCTGATGGAAATAGTGGGTATTTTGAGGGCTTTAACTGTAACAATTTTTGGACTGGATTTTACACACATATCCATCCTGATAACTCTACACACCTCTTATATGATCCCAAGAGCTATGGCCTTGTAAAATTTAGAAAAGGAGCCGTGGTTCCCAAGTGCCTTGCAAAGACATGTGTGGAGGGTGGTGATCTTCTCGCACCAAATGCAGGCGGCAAGATTATTAATGATTTGTGCCCTGGAACAGTGGATCTGACAATGTCAACAGAACAAATTAAAAGGCGAATCAGTACCCTTGGGGAGAAAATTATTCGCAAACCCCAGCGTGAAGAGATTAAAATTAATCAGAAAAACATGAAATGCGAGATAAAGATTAAAAATAATAAACGGAATAAATTTTGATCCCTCAAGGCACAAGAGGGGAATCTACGTAAATATCCCCTTTTTATTTTATGGAGAATAAATTCTTGCTAAAGGTGTGAAAAATAATCACTCAGTTCCTGAATAACATGTGTGAGCGTTTGAAGATCATCACCCTGCGCCATAAGACGCATAACGGGCTCTGTCCCCGAGGCACGCACAAGAAGATGCCCTGAGGGGCCAATTTTAGCTTGCGCCATTTGAAGAAGCTCTTGAATATTTGGCTCCTCTAAATCCACCGATTTTTTAAGCGTCACATTATGAGTAATCTGAGGCACGCTTGTATAAATATGCGCCATCTCCGCAAGGTTTTTTTCTTGCTCGCGCATAACAGCAAGTACTTGAAGCGCTGCAATAAGGCCATCTCCTGTGGTGGTATGATCATGCAAAATCATATGACCGGATTGCTCCCCCCCCAGATTACACGCATGCTGATGCATCGCTTCGATCACATAACGATCGCCAATGTTCGTGCGTATAAAATCAAGACCAAGACTTTTAATATAGCGCTCAAGCCCTAAATTCGACATCTGTGTGGCAACAACAGCCCCCCCTTTAAGACTATTTTTCTCAAAAAGATGGGTTGCAATCAGCGCTAAAATTTTATCTCCATCCAATGTATTGCCTTGATGATCCACCATCACAAGGCGATCCGCATCCCCATCAAGAATAACAGCAAGGTCAGCTGCCTGTTCAAGAAGAATTTTTTTAGCAAACTCTGGATGTGTCGCGCCACATTGATCATTAATATTGAGACCATTGGGCTGATTCCCGATGGAAATCACCTCCGCACCAAGCTCCCACAAGGCGGCTGAGGCTACTTTATACGCGGCACCATGGGCAGCATCCACAACGATTTTTAGGCCATCAAGGCGCAAAGATTTCGGAAAAGTTGATTTTGCAAATTCAATATAACGCCCTGTTGTATCCTCAAGACGTCTTGCGCGACCGAGATCACTGTAGGAAGGAAGGGCAACGGATTCTTCCATGCTTTTTTCAATAGAAAGCTCGACCTCGTCAGAGAGTTTATAGCCATCGGGGCCAAAAAACTTAATCCCATTATCTGAATAAGGATTGTGGGACGCTGAGATCATCACACCAAGATCAGCCCGAAGGGACCTTGTTAAAAGGGCCACAGCCGGCGTTGGAATAGGCCCAAGCAAAATGACATCGAATCCCATCGACGTAAATCCCGCCTCAAGAGCAGACTCGATCATATACCCCGACAGACGTGTGTCTTTGCCGATCACAACCGTGTGGCGGTAGTATCCCCGCTTAAAAAAAGAAGCAGAGGCCATGGCAAGTTTGACAATAAATTCTGCGGTCATCGCCCCCGTATTCGCTTGACCACGAATACCATCCGTTCCAAAAAATTTACGCGTACCAGACATAACTTTAGGCGTCGCTAGAGTCAGAAGAGGGAGAATCCTTAGTGTCACTCTGAGGATTTTTTTCTAATTTTTCCTCAGCACTTTCCGTTTTTTCCTCACGAGGCTCGAGCGTTTCCTCGACACCTTCTTCCGCACTAGGGACAGCCGTTTTCGGCGGTGTTTTTGTGCGTTTATGCACAGGTTCTTTATTTTCCTCAAGCAATTGCCGAATCTCTTCACCTGAAAGAGTTTCAAACTCCAACAACGCCTCTGCAAGGCGATGAAGATCTTTTATTTTCTTTTTCAATAACTTTTCAGCATCACTATAGGTGCTATCCACAATTTTGCGCACCTCTTGATCTACAGTCTGAGCCGTAGCCTCTGACATCGTGCGCGTTTGCGTGACCGAATGCCCGAGGAAAACTTCTTGCTGCGGGTCGCCATAGGCCTGGAAGCCAAGATTTTCGCCCATTCCCCATTCTGTGATCATCCGCCGTGCAATATTCGTGACCATGCGAATATCCGAGGAAGCGCCCGTTGTAACTTTCTCTGCACCAAAAATAATTTCCTCTGCAATACGTCCACCTGCGGCAACACGCAAATCCGCAAGAAGGCGGCTCCTTGACATAGAAATACGATCATTCTCAGGCAACCGCATGACCATACCAAGGGCTCGCCCACGGGGAATAATCGTTGCTTTGTGAATCGGATCAGAATCAGGATTATAAAAAGCAACAATAGCATGCCCAGCCTCGTGATAGGCTGTGAGGCGTTTTTCTGCTTCCGTCATCACCATCGACCTGCGCTCTGCCCCCATCATGACTTTGTCTTTTGCAAGCTCAAGGTCTAACATCCCTACGGTTGTTTTTCCCTTGCGCGCGGCCATAAGTGCCGCTTCATTCACAAGGTTCATAAGGTCCGCACCCGAGAATCCAGGCGTGCCTCGTGCAATAACACGCGCATCCACATCAGGGGCAAGGGTAACTTTGGCCATGTGCACTTTGAGAATTTGCTCACGGCCGTTCACATCAGGATTAGGCACCTCGACTTGACGATCAAAACGTCCCGGACGGAGCAAAGCGGGATCGAGAACATCGGGGCGGTTCGTCGCAGCCACAATAATGACATCCTCATTTTCTTCAAAACCATCCATCTCGACAAGGAGTTGGTTCAGCGTTTGTTCACGCTCATCATTCCCACCGCCAAGGCCTGCGCCGCGGTGACGCCCCACTGCATCAATCTCATCAATAAAAACAATGCACGGTGCACTTTTTTTCGCCTGTTCGAACATATCACGCACACGGCTCGCACCCACACCGACAAACATTTCCACAAAGTCAGAGCCTGAAATACTAAAAAAAGGAACCTCTGCCTCGCCCGAAATAGCCCGCGCAAGCAGGGTTTTACCCGTCCCAGGAGGGCCGATGAGCAATACACCCCGTGGAATGCGCCCACCAAGCCGTTGAAATTTTTGTGGATCCTTTAAAAAATCGACAATTTCCTGAAGATCTTCTTTGGCTTCATCAATCCCCGCCACATCCTTAAAGGTTACGCGCTTTCCTTTTTCATCCTTGAGGCGCGCACGCGATTTTCCAAAACCAAGAGCCTTATTCCCACCGGATTGAATTTGGCGAAAAGAAAAAATAGAAAAACCAATCAGCAGTAAAATCGGTAGCCACGATAGAAAATAGTGCAAAAGAGAAGGGAGTTCTTCCTCTGGGGGGCCTGCCTCAATGTGAATATTTTTCTCAGAAAGTTTTTTGACAAGATCCGGATCAAACGGTGCATATGTCACAAACACCTGGCCATCTTTTGTTTTTCCAGAGATATGTTGGCCGCGAATCATGACATCGCTGACTTTACTATTATCCACATTGTGCAGAAATTCAGAAAAAGCAACGGGATGAGCGTTTTCCTTGCCTTTTGCCCCTGGAAGCATTTGGAAAAGTCCAAAAAGCCCCACGGCAATGAGCATCCAAATAATAAAGTTTCGTGTCGTGTTATTCAACGCCTGTCGTCCTCTTAAAAAATGTCTCTAGCGATTTTTTTTATATAAAATCATACAGCTTTAGTTTTACAGGATTTTTCTTAAAGAATCATGAAAAAAGACACAAAAGAAGGTGAAAAATATGCACGAATGGAAAATCTTTTTCACATTTTATTCTGATCCATACAAAATCCTCAAATCAAAGTAACCATTGAAGGGGAGAAAATCTTTGATCCCAATGCGATTTCTATTGCGCTTTAAAGCTTTTTGGATCCTTTCGCGTTCTTCTTCAGTATATCCCACCGTTCCATTAAAACTTGTAAGGGAAGAACTGCGTTCGATATATTTAAGGATTCTTTTCCGACTCCCCTCGTCTTCCTCAAAGGGGTTTCCATAAAGACCCAATGTTGCGCAATCACTGTTTTGAATGAGGTCAAACACATACTGAAGACCCTCTTTATCGACATTGTTATATCCAAGCAACACGGTCTCAAAATTATAATGACCAAGCCTTTCGCTGACCCGCTTCATCCCCTCATTACCCATAAATTGTGCATAAAAATTACAATCGGGAAACTTATACTTTACGTGCATCTCCTCAATCTCATTAATTTTTTCTTCCAATTGTTTTTTGAAGGACTCCTTTTCCAATGCTTCATTAGAATTAGACGCAGAAAGACGCAGCGTGGAGAGGATGATAAAAAGGAGTGATGTGATCAATTGTCTCATAGCTCTCTACCACATGCGCTTCAATAAATTTTCTCTATCAAAGATCAAATGCTTTAGAAATCCAAGGAAATGGAGTGTGATCAGGCCCAAAAGCGCATATCCAAAAAGGCTGTGGATCTGCCACGCAAGATGGGAAAGATGTTTATTTTTTTCAATAATCAAGGGGATGTTTACACCAAACCACGCAACGGGATGCCCCCCTGCAGAGCTCATGATATAGCCACTAAGCGGAAACCCAATCATAAGAACATAAAGACACGCGTAGACAATTTTTGCGAGGGTACGCTCATAACGGCGAACTTGTGGCGGCATTGGCGGCACATCCGAGACAAGGCGAATCACAATGCGTAAAAAAGCCAGGCCCCATACCGTTACGCCTAAAGATTTGTGAATATCGAATAAATTATATTGAAGAGGTGGTTTTATAAGCTCTGCCATTGTAAATCCGATGATCAAAAGGGCGATCATGAGAAGGGCGATGAGCCAGTGGAGAACGCGAAGTGTCAGTGGATATTTCATATCTTTTTCCTCTCTGTGAATGAATTTGAACTGTATTAAACAAGACCTGCTTGTCAGGAAGTGTTGTTTCTATCCCTTCCTCTGCTGCATTATTGGTGGGATTGTTTAGATGTCTCTCATAAGGATAAGTAATGAGATCCTCACGGTCTTTTTCATTCATAGGAACACACGCTGTAAGCGACAAGCCCAATGCTAAAAATAATAATATTTTCATAAAATTTTCTCCTTCGACCTTTATGTTAAAGGAAAAAAATGTGTATGTGAAGAAAGTTGTAAAATTATAGGGGGAGAGAATGCCTCTCTCCTAAGTGCTATCCAATAGTCATAGCAAGTGATTTTTGATTATCGACAATGTAAGGGCTATAGTCTTTATTTCCAATATCATAAATATCGTCAAAAAGAATCTTCTCATTCAGCACTGCCTTCGTAAGCGTCAGTTTATTGAGCACCTTTGCATAAGCCTTCGGATCCTTAAGCTGTTTTCTCAGCGCCTTGTTAACAGTCATATAAAAAAATTTATCTTTTATGACATAATAGTGATTTTCTGTGTCTGAATAGGTGCGAAATGCCAAAGATGTCCGCATCGAAAGCGTATGCGATTCGTTCTTGTCATCTGTTAAGGTTACATCCCAAGTCGTCTCTAAATCATGATAGGTTTGAAAATTCTTCATCTCTCGGCCTTTTGTGGGCACGCGAAAACCTATTTCTTCTGGCCAATCGAGTTTGGTAGAGGCCCTTGCGTCTGCAAAAAGACCTAGGAGTGAAAAACATAGTGTGAGCATTTTAATCATTTTTTTACCTTTTTTATTATTAATGGAATTTTAAGTTTATATATATTTTATAAAAAAGAAAGAAAATTTTGCGTGTTATAAGGGGATTGATGGCGCCAGTCTAGCAGATTGCTGGCAAAACTGATGAGAGGAAAAGTGAGCCGCATCAGGAGGAAGAGCCTGTGCCCCCCCCTTTATGCATTCACAAGGGTGGAGGCGCCAAGGATATCATTCAGCAGAGATTCTACTGTATTTTCTTTTATTTCAGAAAGAAATGGTCTGCTTTTAACAATGTGTTTATACCCCTCAACGGCATTAATAAGCGTCATAGATAAGTAAAAATATTCTATAATTTGCTCCACATGCATTTTACTAAACTTTACGCTCTCATCAAAATAATCCAGATCGTTTTTTTCAAAAATCTCAGCCATTGCTTCCTGTGAAGGCAGCTGATACGTTAAGTCTTTTTTGATTTCTTTTTTTCAATCTCCTCCAAGGTGAAAAGCGCTTGCTACAACTCCAAGAGAACCCATGAGCTCTGTAAGTGCAATTTTTTTAAGCATACAATTTCTCCTTTGTTTGTGGGGGAAAAAGTCCTTCCATTTCTAATCCCCTCTATTCACCATTTTTTCCATCCAAGATATTATTTCAAAGTTCAGAAGGTTTTTTTCATCAATATGTGTGACAAAACCAAGTGTGTGGAGCGCGTTCACAAACTCAAGGGCGGAGATCATTGAGCCGTCATGGGGACCGACATCAAAAGATCTGACGTTAAAGAGAGATAAAAGACGAAGGGCCAGAACAATTTCCTCGCAGGCATTATGCGTTGAAGGTGCCTTATAAAGGCGGAGACTTAGGCGAGAGGGCGGCACAAGCGTCACCCAGTTTTTGAGAGACTGCGCAATGTTTTCAAGTGTTCCTCCCTGGCAATCAAGAGTAACAAGAGTAAATAGATCGCGTGAAAATGAGGGGCGATTGGAAGTTTTTTCTGGAGGGGTATTAAAGGGGACCAAAACATGGTCACCCATCTCTGCTTTACGTATGCCCGCGCCCTCTTCTGTATAAACACCATAGGAAATATTCTCAAAGCCTATAGCTTTAAGATCTCTTGTATCCTCAATCAAAGAGCGGTTTTGATCGCCAAGTACATATGTGAGGGTGATGGGCGTTGTTTTTTTAGGTTTAAGTTCATGGATCCATGGAGAGTGATTTTTGATGAGCTTTACTGTGCTATTAATTTTAGTGTTGAAACCTTTTTCATCATAAAAGGTGATCTCTTTTATCTCACGCGTGTAATGTCGTATCTTTTTTGTAAGTGTGTGTGTATGTTCAAAAAATTTTTGAAAAGCATTCCCCTTTTGAAGGGAAAAAATAAGAGTAAAAAGGATCAATAAAATTTTCATAAACGACCCAGCTTGATTTTGATAAAATGTTTTTAAAATTCTAGCAGTAGAAAAATCGTGCAGCAAAGGGTCATTTTGCTTTGTTTGAAAATCTATTATGTTTAAGAACACTTTCTTGTGGTACAAAAAACTATATTTTCCTGAGGATAGAGATGTTTTATGTCTGAGTTTATCGCTGAAGCGAAGTTGCGCGGCTTTGTGTATCAATGCACGGATGAAGAGGGGCTTTCGGCGGCTTTAAAATCGGGAACAGTCACAGCCTATTGCGGTTTTGATGCGACATCGACAAGCCTTCAGGTGGGGAATCTTGTCGCGATGATGTATTTGCGTTTGCTTCAAAAGCATGGTCACAAACCCATTGCGCTTATCGGGGGGACGACAACAAAAATTGGCGATCCATCTGGCAAAGATGAAAGTCGCCCAACAATGAGTGAGGAGCAGCTCGCGGCAAATATCAAAGGGATTCGCCCTAGTTTCGAACGATTTCTTGATTTTTCCAATGACCGGGCGATCTTAGCGAATAATGATGCGTGGCTTGGATCCCTTCATTATGTGGATTTTTTGCAAACCATTGGGCGGCATTTTTCCATTAATCGCATGTTGAGTTTTGATTCTGTGAAACTACGCCTTGAGCGAGAGCATAATCTTACCTTCCTTGAGTTTAATTATATGATTTTTCAAGCCTATGATTTTCTTGAGCTCTACAAGCGTTATGGGTGTACATTACAGCTTGGCGGATCGGATCAGTGGGGCAATATTATTAATGGTGTGGAGCTGGTTCGAAAAATCCTTGGTAAGACAGTTTATGGTCTTACAGCGCCGCTGATTACGACAAGTACAGGGGCTAAAATGGGTAAAACAGCCTCTGGCGCTGTGTGGCTCAATCATGACCGCTTGAGTGCGTATGATTACTGGCAATTTTGGCGCAATACCCACGATCTTGATGTGATGCGTTATCTTAAAATGTTCACAGATATGCCGCTTAGCGAGATTGCTCGTTTTGAGAGGGCTCAAGGAAGTGAGCTCAATGAGGTGAAAAAACTTTTGGCCGACGAAGCTACAAAACTTAATCATGGCGTTGACTGTCTCGTGGATATTCATGCGACGGTTAAGTCACTCTTTGAAAAAGGCGAGGGCGGGGATTTATCAAGCCTACCAGAGTATGTGATTGATGCGTTCCCGGAAAAAGGTATGAGTGTTTTAGACCTTTGCGTGCTTGCAAAACTCACCACAAGTAAAGGTGAGGCGCGGCGTTTGATGGCGGGCGGGGGCCTTCGTGTGAATGATCATGTTGTGGTAGAGGAATTAATGTACTCAAAGGATCAATTGCCTTTGAAATTATCAGCAGGTAAGAAAAAACATGCACGGGTGATGGCTAAACATTAAAAAGATAGACAAAAAAAGAGGATCATAAGACCCTCTCTCTTTATATTTTAAAAATCACTGTCTAACCAGCAAGTTGTGCTAAGGGTTTTTGGGCCTTGAGATCACCAATCATTAAGGGTTCATCTTGGTTTTCAGGATCACGCAAGACATAACCCCTGCCCCAGACTGTTTGAATATAATCGTCATTCTCGAGAGCCTCGGCAAGCTTGCGGCGCAGTTTGCAAATAAACACATCAATAATTTTAAGCTCTGGCTCATCCATACCGCCATAAAGATGATTTAAAAACATTTCCTTTGTGAGGGTATTCCCCTTACGCAGCGAAAGAAGTTCCAAAATGGCATATTCTTTTCCCGTGAGATGGAGGGTCACACCATCCACACTGGCTGTGCGGCTTTGCAAATTTACAAGCAAACGCCCTGTGCGAATCATAGATTCTGAGTGTCCGCGAGACCGGCGCACAATAGCATGCACGCGCGCTAAAAGCTCCACACGATTAAAAGGTTTCGTCAGGTAATCATCCGCGCCAAACCCAAGCCCCTTGACCTTATCATCAATCTCAGAAAGACCGGAGAGGATAAGAATCGGCGTTTTAATTTGCGCAGCCCTAAGGCGTTTGAGCACCTCGTAGCCATTAATATCGGGCAATACGAGATCCAAAATAATGACATCATATTCATAAAGCTTACCAATTTCTAAACCGTCCTCCCCAAGGTCTGTTGTATCCACTACAAAGCCTTCTGAGCGAAGGGTTGTCTCAAGAACTTTTGCCGTCGTTGAGTCATCTTCAATTAAAAGAATGCGCATGAGATTCTCTCTCCTGTTAACAATGCTTAAGGATATGCTAACAAAAAAATAGCGAAATATCTAAATAAATATTTAATTTTTTTTAGCTAAAAATTAACGATTTGTTTACTTTTTCCATGTATGTGTCACACTTGAAAAAACAAAGACACGGGAAGGAAGGTAGTTTTATTTATGACTTTTTCAAGAGCATTAGATCATTTAAAAACGTCTCTCGATGCCTCCAAGGCTTATACTCTTTTTGGAAAAATCATTGATATTCAAGGCATGTGCGTTGTTGGATCCGCAGATCACCCCTCGATTTGTATTGCTTCTCAGGTGATTATTGTAAAAGATACTCACTCTTTTTATGGAGAGGTGGTGGCGCTTAAAAATAATCAAGCAACGATCTTGCTTGCAACGCCGATCATGGGGCTGAGTATCGGTGATCCCATTCACTATAAGGGAGGTGCGTCTGTTATTTATCCCTCCGCTCAATGGCTGGGGCGTACGCTGAATGCTTTTGGGGAACCTTTGGATTCTTTGGGAGGCATGCCAAAGGGGTCTATGGCGATCCCTCTCAAAAAACAACCGCTCTCTGCTATTAGGCGCCGAAAAGTTAATCAGGTTATGGATCTTGGTATCCGTGCAATGAATAGTTTTACCCCTGTGTGCCAAGGACAGCGTCTTGGTATTTTTTCAGGTTCAGGGGTCGGAAAATCTGTTCTCATCTCGATGCTTGCCAGAAATACAGCATGTGATGTGTGCGTGATTGGGCTGATTGGTGAGCGTGGGCGTGAAGTTCGCGAATTTATCGAGGATACGCTTGGGAAAGAAGGCCTTCAAAAAAGTATTCTTGTGATTGCAACGTCTGATGAGCCGCCCCTTGCCAGGCGTCAAGCCGCGTACATGGCGCTAACGATTGCGGAATATTTTCGTGATCTTGGCAAAAATGTTTTATGTATGATGGATAGTCTGACGCGTTTTGCCATGGCGCAGCGAGAAATTGGTCTTTCTGCGGGTGAGCCTCCCACAACAAAAGGATATCCTCCCAGTACTTTTTTTGAGCTTGCGCAACTGTGTGAGCGTGCAGGTCCTGGCCTTGACGGGAGCGGGATGATCACCGCTTTTTTCAGTGTTTTAGTGGACGGGGATGATCATAACGAGCCGATCTCAGATGCAGTGCGCGGTATTCTCGATGGTCATATTTACCTGGATCGCGCCCTTGCTGAACGGGGGCACTATCCAGCCATTCATGTGCTAAAAAGTATTTCACGCCTCACATCAACCGCGCTCAATGATCATCAAAAAGATCTTTTGCAACAGGCGAAAAAAAATCTAAGTGCCTATGAAGATATGGCGGAGCTTATTCGGATTGGCGCGTATCAACAAGGCAGTGACGCTGATGTCGATCGTGCGATTCAGCTTTATCCCTCTTTCTTTGAATTTCTGACGCAAAAGCCAGATGAGCGCACGTCTTTTAACGAAACTTTTGAAAGGCTTGAGGGCATCTTAGGGAGGTAAGGTAACATTTTATTAAGAGGCCTTCTTTTAATATAAAAAGAGACTCACGTTTATTTTGGATATATCCCATGACGAAAATTATTTTCACGCTCCTTTTTATTTTTTGTCTTGGGCATGAGGCTGCGCAGGCATCCGAAAAGAAGTTAAAATTTGAGGATATACAATTTAATTTGTCATCCAAAGAGATCAAAAGAAGTAACGGGACTATTCACGTGACTAAATATGATTTGAAGGCCAAAAATCAAGACATCGGTTTTTTACAGATTACATGCCGTCCAGAAACGGAAAAACAGTGTTCGCTTCAAACACACTTTAATGAAAATTTTCGAAATCAAGGGCTGAGCGCTTCTATTCAAAAAGAATGTATCTCGTTGTTCCATCAGTTTATAAAAGAGCAACTCAAGAGCGATAAAATTATTTATGCTGAAGTTAGCTTTCTGAACTACCCCTCCATCAAAAAAAATCTAGGTGCTGGAATGAAAATTTATGGCATAGATGAGGCGGGGAGTTTTATTTTTGTGGATGATTTAGACAAAGCAAAACAATATCTTTCAGAAAAAGATAAAAATGAATATAAAAATGACATTCCTCATGATTGGAGCAAGAATATGCAGACGATTCTTCAAGAGCAATACGAGAGGGAGAGCGATTTTTTTAAAACGAGTATTGAATTGGCCACCTCCAAAAAATATCTTGCCGAGCATAAAAATATTCATAATGCCGATGATTATTTTAAAATGATCAAAAAAATTGCCAAAAATAATGGTATTCTTTTTGAGGGAGA
>JAKBAR010000035.1 GCA_021808925.1 Pseudomonadota bacterium
TGAGGTGGAGCGAGGGGTGGGCCTTGCCATCAAATTTGGGGACGTGGTGGGCCCCGCAGGGGCAGGACTATGCCCGCGTTATCCCTTTTTGGAGAGAAAAATAGCCAGACGGGTGGCATTTTTAATCAAGTTTGTCAAAATGGGGTAAAAAGGGGCGCTTTCTCCGCCTTGATCTATTGCAATATGTTTATGTTCACTTTCTTCTTGCTGACATTTTTGAAAAAGCGCTTTAAACTGAACATCTCTTGGATGTGTTGAGGCACTCAGCGCATCTACTTGACTTTGATAGTGTTCTTCAATGACCTCTTCGACTGCAATCGTACACGCATGGGCCGCTTTTTCGCCAAGAAGAGCCGAGGTCACGCCCATAAGATATCCTCCAACATGCCACAAGGGCGTCAAAAGCGTAGGTGGCACGTCATAGTCAATAATAAGTTTATTAAAGGCCTCTAAGTGCTCTTTCTCTTGCTCTAGCATATGCTCAAGGGTTTTGAGGGCTTTGGGATTATTTTGCAAAGCCGCCATCTGTCCTAAATAAATGCGCACAGCGCCATACTCACCCGCTTGATTCACGCGAAGCATGGATTGAAGAGAGGGGCTTAATGGAGGATTAGTTTTTTCGGTCACGGCATTGAACTCTCATACAGTATAAAAGGAGAAGGAGCATTTGGAATGCGGCTGTCCAGAGTGTTGCGGAAATTCTTAAAATCCGCCAATTTACTTGATCACAGCGTACAATTGGCGCCTCTTTAATCGCGTTTTTAAGATCTACAGCTGTGGCAAAATTTGCCAAAGGAGTCTGGCATTTATTTAAAAAATCCGACCAAAAGTGGTGTTCAAGGCCTATGTGATAGAAAGATAAGCAGAGCCCGGCAAGAAGCGCTAAAAATCCTAAAAAATGCAAAGGTCTGATAAGGAAGAAAAACGCTGAAGCTGCAAAAATATAGCGTTGATAAAGGCAATAGTGACAGGGTGCAACGTGCCAATAGTGCTCCGCAAAAGAGGCAAAAAGAAGCGCTATAATCATAAGAAGCGCGATATCTTTAAAAGAGCGTTGCACTGAATAACTCAATAATCACAAACCAGAGGACCTATCGTCAGGATACCTTGTCGCGGTTAAAAAGCAAAAAGATTTTCTAAAAAAGCTGATTAAATAAATTTTATAAGAATAAAACCAAGGACAACCAGCAAAAGAATCGCAAAAGTGATCCACCCTAAAAAGCGGTCAAAATAAGGTTTTGCCACGGGCCCCAAGTACCATAAACCTGTGGCCAGTGCAAAAAACCGACCCGACCGCGCAATGACCGAGGCCAGGACAAATTGCCAAAGACTAAAATGGAAAACGCCGCTGGCAATGGTAAAAAGCTTATAAGGAATGGGCGTAAAGCCCTTAAGCACGAGCAGCCAAAAGCCATACAGATGAAAGTCTTCTTGGAGAGTGAAAAAGCGCTCCTCAAGGTGATAGAGATGAATAATTTTATGTCCGATATAGTCAAACAAATAGGCGCCAATCATGTAGCCAAAAAGGCCACCGAGTACGGATGCAATGCTGCACCAAAAGGCCAGGCGCCATGCTTTTGTGCGGTCGTGGAGAATAATCGAGATCATGCCAACATCAGGGGGAATCGGAAAAAAAGAACTCTCACAAAAAGCAATCACAATCGTTGCAATGAATGCGTGAGGTCCTTGAAGTAAGCGTTGAAGCCACGATGTGCGGGGAGTGGGTGTCGTCATGAGTACATTGTTAAGAAAGTTCCAGGCTGAATTATAGCAAAAAAGCAGCCTTTTTTGAAGAATAGAATATTATTTTAGGTGTCTATTTGTAATATTATTCTCATTTTTAATTGTATATTTTATTTAAATTTTAAAAATCTCAAGGGCTTTGAAAAGTTGCCCCATTGCCTCTGGATGAACAAGGCGTTGTGCTCTGATGTATTGATCTTTTTTGATCGACGCATCACTACAGGTGCTTAGTATTTTAGAAAGACGCTCCTCAAATCCATGTGCTTTTAAAAAATCCCGTTGTGTTGAAAAATGTGTGGCTAAAGAGTATTTTTTGAAAAGGCTATCAAGTGCGGCAAAATCCACTTGATAGGTTAGATCGGCCTCACCCAAGTAGTCAAAAGGATTAACATAACGATGCTGAGAGAGCGCTTGGAATGTTTCTCCGAAGCGATTTTGGGGAATATAATCGCCATAATCGATTAAAAGAGCAGCTCCCCCATGATGATGGAGGTAATCGGCTATTTTTTTTGCATAGTGATGGGATGCGGGGGATGTCTCAAAAAAAGCCCCCTCATCGGCATTTATAGGTAAATCCTTTTGATCTACCGGGGAAAAAACGATGTGAAAGGCCTCATCATAATTCACATGTACCTCGTGCCATTGGTGATACTGAAAAAAATATTGCTGAAGCGGAAGGGCGTCAAAAAACTCATTTGCAATGATAAAGGTTGGTCCCATTATTTTTGGAAAATCCTTGTGCCAAGAGATAGAGTGAGTGGAGGGTAAAAGTATTTTTTTTTGTATGTCTTGAAGATTTTGACTTGTTTCGACGAGGTGAATATTAGGGCGGTAATGGGGATATCGCTTAAAAACACGCAAAATATCCTTCATGAGGGTGCCGCGTCCCGGTCCAAGCTCAATAATGTGCGGCGTTGTTGTTGCATATTTTTCACATTGCAAGAGTAGCCAAATGCCAACCATCTCGCCAAAAATCTGCGAGATTTCAGGCGCTGTGATAAAATCCCCCTCGGCGCCAAAAATAGATTTATTGGCATAGTAATAGGTATTTGATCGCTCCATAACCTCACAAAGAGAGAGCGGCCCTTTTGTTTTTATGTCACTCAACAGATCTTTTTGAAAAGGGGGCAGGAGTATTTTCTCTTTTAAGTGTGACTCCTGAATTCTAGTGCAAAAATGCTCTTAAAAAAAGCTTTTGATCCACACGATTAAACGATTCCATAAACCCGTATGCGTCGTATGATCAGAAGTTTCAGGTGCTGTCTCCCCCTGAATGGCCCAACCTGTTTCAATCACATTAATTCCTGTCAAAGGTGTAGGCTTTGGAAAAGCAATGCGTTTGCCATAGTAAGCCGTGTAGGATGTATTGCTATAGCTGAGCGGAATCATATAATTTTTGCGCATGACAAAACGGTCAAGATTATGCACATAGGCCGTAAGCTCATCACTTGTTTTCGATCGGCTCAGATCCACGGCAAGGGCTTCGATGAGTGGGTCTTTCACGCCAATATAATTACTGCTTCCTTTGATATCAGCCGTGTGGCGACTAAAATAATAGGCTTGCTCTACACCGGGCGATAATGTATTGGACCAAGAGTGGACAATCATATCCCAGTTGCGCTCTGTGACACGGCCTTCGTATTGGACGGTATCCACAAGGCGTACTTTAAGATGAATCCCAAGAGCTTTAAGACTACGTTGAAAACCCAGAGCAATTTTTTCAAAACGGGGATCTTTAATCAGGAACTCAAAAGTAAAAACCTCTCCTTTGGCATTAACGCGCCTGCCATTTTTGATAGTCCATCCTGCTTGTTTTAAGAGCTCATCCGCCTTTGCAAGATTATCACGTTGATTGCCGTCACCGTTTGTGTGGGGGGGAATATAAGGTTCTTCAAGGATATTTTCTGGCAACTCACCTTTGCTGATTTGATCTTGAATCATGACCATATGCGGGGATAAAAGACGTCGCTCGAGATCATTCGCAGCGCCCTGATGTGCCAGGGGTGTGTTCTCAAAAAGACTTTTAACGCGTTTAAGGCTGCCGTAAAAAACCATTTTATTAAGCGTTTCAAAATCAAAAGCAAGATCAAGGGCTTGGCGCACTTTAAGATGCTCAAAAAGAGGATTTTTCATATTAAAAGCAAGAGTGCGCACGACAACGGGCATTTGGTGTTCAAGTGCAATCCGCGTAATGCGCCCATCGTTTACCTGAGGAATATCATAACGTGTGTTCCATTGATTGGGATCTTGCTCAAAATAAATATCGAGGTTCCCGGTGAGAAACTCTTGGAAATGAGTCGCTGTATTTTTAGTATAAAAAATCTCGATCTCATCAAAGTTAAAGGCTCCCTTGTTTGTCGAAAGGCTTTCTGTCCAATGATTTTTGATGCGCTCATAGACAATATGATGGCCGGGCTCGACTGTTTTAATTTTATAAGGGCCCGATCCTATGAGAGGCGTCATATGAGTTGCTGTAAAATCACTCTTTTCCAAGGATTTTTTATGCAGCGGCTGAAGAAGCGACAAAATGAGAGGGAGCTCAGGATCAAACTCACCTTTATCGTTGGGTTTTAGTTCAAACGTGATCGTGTGGGGATCGGTTATAATAATATTTGCAATTTTACCATAGGATTGCTTATAACGTGGCCAACCTTTATCCATTAAAAGCTTCACCGTAAAAGCAATATCCTCTGCTGTAATAGGACTTCCGTCGTGAAATGTTGCTTGTTTATTCATTTTAAAAGTGACTTTTGAGAAATCAGGGGCGACTTCAGCGCTTTCGGCGATACAAGCATAGCGGCTAAAGGGATCGCCAGGGAGTCGGCGCATCAGCGGTGCATGGGTGTGCGTTAAACCTTCTACTGCGACGCCGCTGACAGTGAACATATTCAAAGAATCAAAGGTACCCACAGTGCCGATGCGAATTTTCCCACCCTTGGGGGCCGAGGCATTTAAATAATCCAGCGTAAGGGGCTTTGTGAGATCATATTTGGGTGTACCATAGCGGGAGATTGAGGGGGCAAACGTTGCCTCAACGCCAGAAGAAAGAGAACTCAAAGCAAGGCAAAAAGCGATAGAAAATAGTTTCGTCATCATTTCTTAATAATTTTTTTCAATTCACTCTACTTATAAAGCATGCTAAAGCATTTTACTAGAAAAACGAGGGCATTTTTTATAATGTAGTCATGGTATATATTGATATTTTTTATGACACTTTCAAGCAAAAATACTCAGTGATCACTAGTAATATTCCAAAGGTTTTGTTAAGATCGCTTTGGAAGGTTTCCTAGACAGACAGTTGTGTGAACCCGGTCAGGTGCGAAAGCAAGCAGCCGCAGCATTTTTATGTATGGGTTAGGCAAACCTTCCACTTTTCATTTATCAGCTTTTCATTCTTCAGCGATCTTGTCCGCAGCGCACCTGGTAATGTTCCTTAAAATATTCTAAGCTTACGAAACTATACAATTTGTATGTTCACTTTTGAGGGGGGCCCACGTATCTCCCGATTCCTCTTTTATTTTTTTGAAGAGAGTGCTGAAGGATTCTGGGGACTGCTCAAGTAATGAATAATCCAGATGCTCCATCTCTTGAAGCACGTTTATATAAACATTGAATTTTTGCTCATCTGTCATATTCAGTTTTTTTCCCTCAAGGTTTTCTCCCTTATAACCTTGAAAAAGAACACTGTATAGGTTTTCAAGGTTTTTGAGGCGCCCTTGCATATTCTTAGTATCCCACTCTTTATTTTGATCCATAAGGGTGCGTAAATTTTTCACGTTATGGTTGGCATGACCGAGGAGTTTTTCATAGTCCTCATCACTTACTTTTTTCGTTTCATATTTTTGAGGAATTGTGATGAGTGTTATCCCTATTACTTCTGGTTTCTTCTCGCGCTCATTTTCATTATCGGATGCCAGGGTAGGGAGAGAAAGGGCAGAAAAAGCCATCAGGTTTAAAAAGAGTAATCTAAACTTGTTGGCTGTTGGCTGTTGGCTGTTGGCTGTTGGCTGTGCATGGGGTTTTCCTTTTATTTTAAATAAATTCTACTAACATTTTAATTTATATGATTTTTCAAGGCACAGCGCCATATGTTTTATTTTTAATGCAGTTGCCCCACGGAGTGTTTATAAAGAGAGCATGAAATCTTTTAAAGACTAAGGTAAAGGGCATGCTACAGCCCCCAAGAGATTACATTGTTTTTGCCCGTAAATATCGTCCTCAAACGCTGAGAGATCTTGTGGGCCAGGAAGTTTTGGCGCGGGCCTTGAGTAAAGCGATTGCAGAAAATCAACTGCCCCACGGGATTGTCCTGAGTGGCATGCGTGGGATTGGTAAGACAACAACTGCACGGATTATTGCAAAAGGATTGAACTGTGATGTGGGGCCAACGGTGGATCCGTGTGGCGTTTGTTCTTCGTGTATTGCGATTACCAGTGATCGTCATTTGGATGTGATAGAGATGGATGCGGCCAGTCACACAGGCGTGGATGATATTCGTGAGGTGATTGAGACATCGAAATACAAGGCCGTTCAAGGGCGCTATAAAATTTATATTATCGATGAAGTGCATATGCTTTCAAAGAGTGCTTTTAATGCGCTTTTAAAAACCCTTGAGGAGCCCCCGCCCTTTGTGAAGTTTATTTTTGCGACAACAGAGCTTCAAAAAATACCTGAAACAATTCTATCACGGTGTATGCGCTTTGATTTGCGGCGTATGGATGTGAAAACGATTTGCGCGCGCATGGCGCATATTACAAATCTGGAAAAAATCACTCTCGAGCCGGATGCGGCTCTTTTGATTGCCCGTGCCGCAGAAGGTTCCATGCGTGATGCACTGTCGCTGCTTGATCAAGCCTTTGTTTTATCCAAAGATCATCAGATTCAAACGGAGCACGTGCGTGCGATGCTGGGCCTTTCAAGCCGCGATCATCTTTATGCGCTTCTTGGGGCTGTGTTTCAAGGTCAGGTGACTAATATTCTCGAGCTGACTGAAAATCTTTATGAGAGTGGCGGTGATCCATTGGTATGCCTCAAAGACCTTCTCGATGCTCTTTACGGGATGATATGCGTCAAAACAAATCCTGCGCTTTTAGAAAAAAATACCTTTACGGAGTCAGAAAAAACCGCGATTACTCCTCTTTTGCAAAATATGACTCTGCCCTCTTTAATGCAAATATGGCAAATTCTTAACGACCGCTTTGATAAAATATACAAGGCCCCCTTTCCAGCGCAAGCTTTTCAAGTCACATTAATGCAGGTGTGCTATATAGGGCAGCTGCCGCCCTTGCGTGATATTCTTATGGAAAATGCTAAACCTGAGGAAAAACCTGAGGGAAAAGTGATTGAAAAACCTCTCATGCGTGATGCATCCGAGGGGATGTTAGATTCTTCTTGTTCAAGTGCTCAAGGGCTTTCATCTGTTGAGGCATTTTTGGATGTGTTGAGGGATAAACGTGAGCCGATTCTTTACGCGCAGGTGTGCCGTGACATTGCTTTTCAGTCTTTTAATCATGGGCATGTGGCTTTTTATACAAAGCCAGGAGCACCTGCGAACATTCAGCAACAGATCAAATTATTTTTAGAAAAACAGACGGGGCAGTCTTGGACTGTTGAGAATCTTGGCGTTTCTAAGGATGCCCTTTCAATCCAAGAAAAAAATGATGAAAATAATCGTGCGCAACAAGCTCAAGCACTAAAGCATCCGCTTGTGCAGGATATTCTCGCATCTTTTCCAGGGGCTACGGCAAAAGTTGAGGGTGCTTTATAGCAAATTTATTGTGAAAGTGCGGGGCTTAGCGAGTTTTGGATGATGAAAGTCTTTTGATGGACCGGGCTGCATGCCCAATTTTTCCACACGAAGAGATCTTAGGTTTTGAGGGGGAGCTGAACGCTATAATTTTTTTAACCCGCATCGTGTAAAACCATCTTGTAGCACAGCTTTTGCGCCCTCTATGGTATAACTTTTTCCCCAGTATTGCGCACCAAGGCGCCAAGAAATTTCAGTGTATGAGGAGAAAGGAGCTTCTAACTTTAAAGGATCTAGACCTATAAATTTATAAGCTCTTGGCTTTTTTTTTCTCCGCCGCATAGAGTGTGTGTCCAATGTCATAAAATTGGTGATCCTTCCAGGTCTGAAGAATGATGCGCTCTGTCTTGAGGATGGTTGATATTGGATTGCCCATGAAAGATATAATGCGTTTCCCCCTCTTGCCCATTATGATGGATGTAAGAAGGGGAAAACAGGGCTTTAGAATCCGTCCCTGTCCATACGCTTGCGCATAAGTTTACGGTGACGACGCACAGACTCAGCCTTTTCACGTTTTTTACGTGCAGAAGGGGTTTCGTAACTTGTACGAAGTTTCATTTCGCGGTAGATGCCTTCGCGTTGCATCTTTTTTTTCAAAGCACGCAGCGCCTGATCTACATTATTATCACGCACACTCACTTCCATTAATATCAACTCCTTTCCTGGCCAAAGGGCCATACTTGAGGGGAATTATAGACTAAAAAGCATAGCCTTTTCAAGAATTCTTATGATTATTTTCTAATGCACAGAGAGTGTTTGCACACTTTTTTGCAAACTTTCTGTGTGACGCAAGAGTGTGTCGACGATTTTTGTCATATCCACAGATGTCTCTGAGGCTTCTTTAGCAGCGGCATTTACGCTTGCAATGCGTTGGCTCACATGTTGTGTGCCCATAAGTGCTTGGTGAATGTTTTGGGAAATATTGTGCGCAGAGCGTCCTTGCTGCTCAATGGCAAGGGCAATGGCATCAGAAACATCGTTGACCTCATGAATAATCGTGCTAATGGAGCGAATGGATGTGACGGTATCCCGTGTCGCTGCTTGAATGTGCTCAATTTGATTGCTAATGTCGTCGGTTGCTTTGGCGGTTTGATTCGCGAGGTTTTTCACTTCGGACGCCACAACAGCAAACCCTTTTCCAGCTTCACCGGCGCGCGCAGCTTCGATGGTTGCATTGAGGGCTAAGAGGTGGGTTTGATTGGCAATATCTTGGATGAGCTGCACAACATCATTAATTTTGGATGCTGCATCGGCAAGGCCATTGACGCGCGTATCCGTCTCTTCAGCGGCTTTAGCAGCTTGTTTGGCAACTTGTGCCGATTGACTGACGTGTTTGCGAATATCTTCAATGGAGCCACTGAGCTCATTAGCTGCGGAGACAACCGTTTGCACACTGCTATTGGATTCTTCGGCTTTTTCTGCAGCAGAGGCAACAGTATTGTAGGCGTTGTTTGTGTGATTATTAATTTCTGTGGTTCGGATTTTAATGCTGGAGGCAAGTTGATTTAATGTATCGCACACATTTTTTGTTTGATGCTTAAAATGATCAATTTTTTCAAGAGTATCGTTAGAGGTAGAGGGCGGTGTATAAGACTCCTTTGGGGGGGCAATCTGAATTTCAGACACGTGGGCGGATTGAGCCAAGAGCGCTTGTTGCCGTTGGTATTCCAGAATATGGGAGAGGTGCCCCACTTCATTTTTTTCCTGCTGAAAGGGCAGGGGAATGTGAAGATTGTTTTGCAAATTTTCAACAGCATTACTCAGTTGTAATATTTTTGAGCTTGTTTGATAGCCAAATCCAATGATAAAAGCGCTCAGCATAACCCCAACAAAGGGGAAAAAATAAAAAGCAACGACGGGGGGGAGATAGCTGAAAAAGAACGTATCACAGGTAAAGAGGAATCCACAAAGAGATCCAAGGATTATGCTTTTGGTTTTATACTTCATCGGGCTGATATCTTTTTGGGTAAAAACCTCTCTTGAGTCCATTTAACCTTAAAAAAGTTAATAAACCCTTAAATCAACGGCTTTTTTTCGTGACAAGAGAAGATTTTTTGAATGAATTCAGCTAGAGTACCTGTACTATCTTTTTTGATGATGATTTATGCTAGCTCTTGATGATTTAATGGCGCGTTTGGCAAAGCTTCCAGGGCTTGGTCCTCGCTCAGCACGGCGTTTAGCGTTGCATCTTTTTAAAAGAAAAGATCAGGTGCTAAGCCCTCTTATTGTGAGCCTGCAAAATGCCTACAAAGAGATTAAACTATGTCAGCGTTGTTTTAATCTTGATGATCAAGATCCCTGTCGGTTGTGTCAGGATCCCAAGCGTCAATCGCCGATGTTGTGTGTCGTGGCGGATGTTGGTGATGTGTGGGCATTAGAGCGCACAGCAATGTTCAAAGGACATTATCATGTTTTAGGAGGGCTTTTATCTGCAGTCGATGGCATGGGGCCAGATAAACTCACAATTTACCCTTTGCTCGAGCGTTTGAAGGGGGGGGGGTATCAAGAAGTTCTCTTTGCCTTTAATGCAACGGTGGATGCTCAAACGACCCTTCATTATATCATGGGACAGGCCAAAGATTTGCCCTTGCAATTTACAAGCCTTGCTAAGGGCGTTCCTCTTGGGGGTGAATTAGATTATGTGGATGATGCAACGCTTGCAGTTGCTTTCCAAGGCAGACTCGGTCTTTGAGTTTATTTTTTTAAACGCGTTTCTGACGATAAAAGGTATCACTAGGTAAATCATGATCAACATTGATTTTTTGAAAAATTATCCCGAGGTTACTCCAGCACTTGCACATATTTGGCGTGACGTTTTAGGCAAAATCTGGATGCCAGAAATGGGGATCGAAGACATTGAATTTTTATATGATCAAGAGCTTCAAGGGGATATGCCCCTCACACTCATTGCCCTCTATAATGATATTCCCGTGGGTTCCTGCACAGTGCAGTTAAAAGATGAAATTCGGCCAGACCTTAGCCCTTGGATCGGTGATTTAGTCGTCGACGCAAGGTATCAGCGGCAAGGAATCGGCAGAAAGCTGATGGATGCAGCCGTTCTCAAAGCAAAAGATCTGGGGTTTGAAAAACTTTACTTATTCGCCTTTGATTCAAGGATAGCCTCGTATTACGAACACCTTGGGTGGATGAAAATCGGGGATGATCAATTTAAATCTCACCCTGTAACAGTGATGGAGCTGGTGCTATAGAGGCAAAAAGAGGATTGATCGAGATAAAAATAATCCACTTTTGCACGCTTATTTTTTTTATTTTATGAAGTGTGATGTGCCCCAATTACATCCGCATTGGCATAAGGACGTAAACGCTTTCGGTATTTCCAGCACCCCTCATAAGGGCAGGACTGTTGCCATCACTCAAATAAACCTCTGTCTCTTCCTCATCAATATGTTGTGTAATATCGAGAAGATATTTCGCATTAAAGCCAATTTCTACATTTTCCTGGCTATCATAAGCGACAGAAAGTTCCTCAACAGCACTTCCAAGCTCGGAGCTCAGTGCGGAAACAGTCACAAGATTTTCTTTGAGCTCCAGTTTTATCACACGAATTTTATCACTCACAACTGTCGCAACGCGGTCCACAGCGCTCATATAGTCCTTTGTTGGAACGTAAAAAATACGATTGTTATTCGAAGGAATAGCTTGAAGATAATCAGGGAAATTCCCATCGATAAGGCGTGAGCTTAAGGAGGATGTAGCAAAATGGAATTCGATTCGCTGTGGCGAGAGTTTCACAATAACATCGCCACCCTCTTCATCAAGAAGTTTGCGCACTTCATTCACGGTTTTGCGACTAATAATCACACCTGGCATATCTATAGAACCTTCAGGGGCTGGAATTTGTGTAAAAGCCAGACGGTGGGCATCTGTTGCAACAGCACGCAAAAGATTTTCTCCCGGGATCGTATGCCAATAAATACCATTCAGATAATACCGTGTTTCTTCTGTCGCCATGGCAAAACGCGGTTTATCAAAAAGTTTTTTGAGCGTTTCAGTCTTAAGCGAAAAAGTAATTGGCAAATCCCCAAAAGTGAGTTTTGGAAAATCATCAGCGTTGAGGTAGGAAATTTTAAACTTAGAGCGCCCTGCATGAATATGCAGTTGATTATCTTTAACAAAAAGGCGAACCGTATCATCCCCAAGCTTGCGCATAATATCAAAGAACATAGCCGCTGAAACCGTTAATAGACCTGGTTCCTCAACAACAGCGTTAACTTTTTCCACAAGGTTTAATTCCATATCGGTGGAGTGGAGTGTAATGCTATCGCCCTCTGCATGGAGAAGGACATGCCCTAAGATAGGGAGTGTATGACGTTTTTCCACAACACTTTGCGCATGGGAGAGAGCTTTGAGAATATTATTTTTTTCGACGGTTAAGCGCATGGGGTCAGGCATTCCTTTCGTTTTTCTAAATGTATGCTTAGTACTTTTCTACCATGTTTTAAAGAAGGTTTTTAGGTTTTTCTTTGGATAATTTTTGATACGTGCATCGGAATTTCTATTAATTCAATGCTGACATTAGCATTCGAGGCTTTTGCGCAGAATCGATAGATCTTCGGCAAGTTCGTGATCTGAGACCATGAGCTCCTCAACTTTTTTAACAGCATGAATCACCGTTGTGTGATCGCGTCCTCCAAAGCGACGCCCAATTTCTGGCAGTGAACGCGTTGTAAGCATTTTCGCAAGGTACATCGCAATTTGGCGAGGGCGTGCAATATTTTGTGTGCGCTTGGCTGACTGCATTTCGGTCAATTTAATACTGTAGTATTCAGCCACACGTTTTTGAATATCATCCACACTTACACGTCTGTCATTGGACTTTAAAAGATCACGCAAAAGTTCTTGGGTGCTTTCGATGGTAATTTTCCGCCCCACAAGTGTTGCATGGGCGGCAATACGATTAAGGGCTCCTTCAAGCTCGCGCACATTTGATGTAATTTTAAAAGCAAGAAACTCCATCACTTCTTTAGGAATAGGGATAGAAAGAGTGGCTGCTTTTGTTTGCAAAATCCCAAGGCGGAGCTCATAAGTTGTGGGATGCAAGTCCGCCACCAGCCCCCACCCAAGGCGGGATTTGAGGCGTTCTTCCATGCCTTCAAGATCCGACGGTGACTTATCCGCAGAGACGATAACCTGGTGATTTTTATCTACAAGTGCATTAAAGGTGTGAAAAAATTCCTCCTGTGTCGAATCCTTACCACTGATAAACTGCACATCATCAATCATCAGCACATCAACGTTACGAAAAAGTTCTTTAAACGTCATCGTGTCTTTGTAACGAAGAGCCCTAATAAACTGATACATAAATTTTTCCGCCGATAAATAAAGGACGCGGCGCTCTGGCTGATGCGTTTTAATATACCACGCAATGGCATGCATAAGATGGGTTTTCCCGAGGCCAACGCCTCCATAGAGAAAAAGGGGATTAAACTGTACCTCACGGGATTCGGCGACTCTAAGTGCTGCAGCATAGGCAAGCTCGTTAGGCTTTCCCACAACAAAATTATCGAAATTAAAGCGTTGATCGAGCTGGGCTTGAATGGTTTCTTTCAGTGCTGCAAAGTCATCATCATTTGCTGGTGTAGCTGTTATAAAGCTAGGGGGTTGGGGTAAGCTAAGTGTGGATACGGGGGATTCTTCTGCTATTGGTGTTTTGAGTGATGCTGATGTATTCACGATAATTTCAATGCGATGAACGTTCTCGTAAACACTTTGAGCCAGTTTTAACAAGGCGTGCAAATAATTGGCATCGACCCAATCCTTTACAAAACGCCCAGGAACAGAAAGAATAAGCGTTCGAATCTCAGGATCAAAACGCACTAAACTGAGCTGACTGAGCCAACTTTTAAATGTGGCTTGCCCAAGTTCTCGTTCCATGAGCGTACGCAGTATCTGCCACTTTGATGTGTCATATTTATCCGCAGAGACACCATCGCTCTCTAGTGCCTTTGCATCGTTAAGAGGGGATGAGAGAGACAAGTGACCTGGAAGAGGCAAAATGGAGCACATTTTTGAAGAGTGAGTGACCTAGCTTTATATTTACCAGACGTTTGCCTCTAATAGCAAGGGGGGAGAGAAAAAGTTATTGTGATGGGGGGAAATGATCTACTTAAAAACGGGACAAGCCTTCTCTATCAAAGGGCCCCGTCCTGGAAGTTCATTGATCAAATGTATGATAAAAAAACTAGTCTCCTGGGTTCTTCAGAGGAATCACTTGGAAATCTTTCACACCCATTTGTAAGGTAACTTCACGATCAGGGCCAATGGCTTGCCTGTGATCGCCAGGGGCTGCATAGCGTGCAAATACGAGAATGCCTTTGCCTGTAAGTTGGCTAGGTTTAATATTCTGGGGTCCAAGATTTTGTCCAGGCACGATTTCATAGGTATAAATATCTATATTATTTCCAGCGTCGCGTCTAATTTGCTCTTTTTTCTGAAAATATTGGGCAGCTGTGAGTTTGGCGAGCTCTTTAAGAAGATTATCATCATAAATAATGACCAAATCAACCGTTACAGGGGCATCATCGTTGAGTTTTTCATCGACCTCAAAATAAATCCGTTGGAGCCAAACCTTTGTAGGTTCCATGTTCACAGCAGACTTAATGGCTGTCACAATATCGCCCCCACAACCACTTAGAAAAAGGGGGATGCAGGCTAAAAGAATCCATTTTTTCATAATCTAATTATCCTTTCAGCATAGCATTAATAAAATGAGCGAGCTTGATATCTTTTTCGCTAATCCCCTTGCAGTCATGGGTTGTGAGGGTAATGTCAAGACGATTATAAACATTAAACCACTCAGGGTGATGATTCATTTTTTCCGCCATCAAAGCAACCTGTGTCATAAAGGAAAAGGCGCTGATAAAGTCAGGAAAAAGGATGCTTTTGATAATTTTAGTGTTATTTTCTGAAAGTTTCCAGTCTGTGAGATCATGCAGTGCATTTTCTAGGGCATTTTTTTCCAGGGGATTAACCATTTGTTCATACTTTCTTGATAAGCTGTGTCTATAGGTAGGATGCCTTAAAGTGCTTGCATTACGCAAGCGCATGCTATGTCAAGAAGACGAGAAATATGGGAAAATTTGACTCAATCGATGGTGTAACACATGGAGAGGAGGGGCTTTTGAACCTTCCAGACCTCACCGATGTTTATGAGTTAGCTTATAAAGTTTTAGAAGAATTACCCAAAAAATTTAGAGTTTTTACCCAAAATATTATGATCCGTGTGGAAAATTTTGCCGATGAAAAGACATTACTCAGTCTTAATTTAACGGATAAATACGATCTTTTGGGGCTTTACCGTGGGATCCCTCTGCCTTTGAAAAATCTGACAAGCATTGTTGAGGTGCCCGATACTATTTTTCTTTATCGCTGTCCGTTGATTCGTTTTTCAGAGGAAAACAGCGAAAGCATTGACCATCTTGTGCAGCACGTCATGATTCATGAAATTGGGCATCACTTTGGTTTTTCAGATTTTGACATGGAGTGGATTGACCGCAAACCAAGGTAAATCAACGGTGAGGGTGCATGCGTGTGCAGTGTGTGATGATTGAGTAATCTTTTTTGGGGCCGCGCACATTATAGCTCATCACAAAATCACGGTCTCCGAGGCGCTGAAAGGTACCCTGATAGATATCTTTTTCACACATATGTTCGGCTGTAAGCGCGCTGCCTAAAGGTCCGTCAAAGGTCATAAAGTGCTCTCCTTTTTGTTCGTGAGCCGCAAAATAAAGACTAAAAGAGTGAGGGCTTTTAATCTCATAAATATAATTTTTGAAAAAATCGAGGACGCCGAATGGCCCTTCATGCGTTCCATGCTCTGCATAGAAAAGATGTTTTTCTGTAGTACTAGAGGGCGTGAAAAGTGCTTGCCCCCGCATGGAGGATCCATCAGAAATGCAACGATCGATGAACCACGCGCCTAAAAAATAATCGAAATAACTGTGCATGCCCTTAAGATCTTATCCATGCCTAAGCGTCTCTGTTTTTGAGGAGTCTGCTTTTATCTCGTTGCCAATCGCGTTCTTTAATCGACTCGCGCTTATCGACATTTTTTTTGCCGCGCCCCAAGGCAATTTGAAGCTTCACACGCCCTTTGTGATTAAAATACATCACCACAGGCACAATCGTGAGCCCTTTTTTGCGAATAGCCCCAAGAAAGCGATTCAGCTGTTTTTTATGCAAAAGCAATTGACGCGGACGTTTAGGATCATGGTTAAAATGTTTGGCATGCGTGTATTCAAGAATGTGCGCATTAAAGAGCCACAGTCCCCCCTCCATTTCACCGGCGTGAGATTCTGCAATGCTTCCTTTTCCTTGGCGTAATGATTTCAGCTCCGTGCCTGTGAGGATAATCCCCACCTCAAGCATCTCAATAATTTCATAGTCAAAGCGTGCTCGTTTATTTTGAGCAATTATTTTATAGTTTTCGTTAATTTTATCTTTACTCATTTTTAAAACATTTTTTACTTATTTAGATTTTGGTTTATATTAAGTGAATGCTAGATCCATTTTAAGATATTAAGGAGCGTTAGAACAACCTCGCTGATAATAAGATAAATAATAATCAGCTCAAGGCGTGATGAGTGAAGATGGTTCAACTCGTTTGAAAGAATCTCGTATAATTCGTGAATCACATCAAGACGTTTGTTGAGAATGTCAAGGCGCGTTTGAATATCCATATATTCAGCAGCAATGATATAGTAGGGCTCATACTTTGGGCGGCGCCAAAAAAACTCTGGCGTATCTAAAATGTCTGTGTGCAGATTAATCGAATTGCGTTCTTCAACAAGATGTCCAAGCTGTTGAGCAAGTTTTTTGCGCGAGAGTGAAATTTTCCCCTTCAGTGCAAGTTCGCCTGGAAGGTGGCGTGTTTTCGCAATCGTCTCGCCGATAGATACCTCAAAGGACGCCAGTTTTACAGATTGAGAAAGGCCGTGGGAAAGAGATAATTTGATAAGAACATTATCTTCCTCGAGAATAATTTCGTCTTCTTCCTCATTAATTTGCGTATTATCCCCAATAAGATAGGTTGAAAAATCCTCGGTAATCGAAGCCAAAGGCTTATCCTCAAAAGTTTTAACGAGGTCAATCATGAGGCGCTCGCTGTCGCTCTCAAGCCCCCATGAAATAATGCATCCATAAGGAAAGAAAAAAACATCCGCGCTCGTGCCGTCTTCGTCTTTTTGAATGTGAATCACATTGTCATAGAACTTAGGTTCATAACCTTCGTTGCGAAGAAATTTAGCAAAATTATCGATATTATAGGCATTAGCTGTGCAAAAAGACGTACAACGCATAAATTTTAATACTTA
>JAKBAR010000070.1 GCA_021808925.1 Pseudomonadota bacterium
GTTCCATAAAAGCGAAAATTCACTTTTTATTCTTTTTGATCTTCTTTGGAGTGTGGACGTTTAGCAAAGATTTTAAGGGCTTTTATGGCAAAATAGTGAAGAAAAAGGCTCAAAAATCTGAAATTTCGTGTCAAAAAAGGGAAATTATTCCGAAAATCGCCTCAATGATGGGAAAAAATGGTGAAAAAATCATTGGATTTTTCCTAAAAAAATTGATTTGGCTAGAAAACGAAAAAGTCACCTCAGTAATATAAAAAATACTGAAAATCTTAATAAATGGGGGCGAAATTAGCGCAATATTGCTAAAAAAATCACTGTATTTGGTTGATAAATGATTTTTTTCGACAATCGCGGCCTCAAAACAGCCAAAAATCGCTCAAAATGGCCAAAATCGCTCAAAAAACGAGAAAAACTCACAAAATATGAATCTCTTTAATATAAAAACTCTCTCTTAAGCTGCTTTTTTCAAGGCAGTGGATCTTCCAACGATACTGTTCCACACGCGCTCAAAAAGAACGCACAGCGCCGAATTTCCCATCACATTCGAACTTGTCACAATGGGGTCAAGCAGCATATTAAACGCTAAAATGAGAGCCGTCATCTCCGCATTAAACCCTAAATATGTTTGATAGATCGGCAGCATAATAAAAATAGCCCCCCCCACAACAGCGGCTGTCGTAAAGCGTGCGAGGACAAATACACTTAAAAAGACAAGAAATGTTCCAAAATCAGGAATACCCACACCGAAAAAATAGAGAATTACACAGCATAAAAAAACCTGGATAAAGCAATCGCCCACTTGCTGAATATTTGTCGTTGCTGGAATAATCATGGGCGCGAAATTGGGGTTATTGAGGTTTTTTTCCGTCATTTCAATAGTCACAGGCATCGTCGCAGCACTCGACATCGAGGAAAATCCTGTCAATCCTGCCGGCAAAGCATTTTTGATAAAGAGAAGCGTTCGCGATAAAGACAGACCTGCTGCTAAAAAATAAAGCAAGAAAAGGTAGGCAATGAGGCCTATGAGCATGATCATAATGGCTCGGCCTCCTTGAAGGAGAAGGGGGAAAAAATCACTTGTCTTCATCAGATTAAGAAAAAATCCAAAGACAAAAAGAGGAATAACCCGTGCAAATCCCTTTGAAAAAATGAGCGTTACAAAAATTTTCATCGATTTTAGTGTTTTTTCAATTTTTGGGACATGGACGTAGGGAATGAATAATCCAACGACAACACCTAAAAAAGTACCGTATTCAACGCGCCAAAAACTTGGTTTTATATCGATAATGGTAAAGAAAGGAGTAAGCGTTGTTTCCAAAGGGCTTAAGGCCGAAGCATTATAAAAATCCGATCCTAAAAAACTCAGGCCATAGGCCGCAATGGAGGCAAAAGTATTCGATATCATCTCAAAAAGAACCAGCACACACACAAGAAGCCATCCCTTTTTTTCAAAATGCAAAAGCGTTGTTGAAATAAAAATAAAAACGGCGAATGGCAAAAAAAGCATTAAAATATCTTTTAGGAAAAGACTGGTCGTATACATTGCTTTTGCAAAAGGAAGCGGCATGGTTGAACCAAACATCAGCGCTAAAAGAACGACCAAAAGCGTTTGAAAGGATGTGTTTTTGATGAGTGTATGCATACAAAGACTCCTTTGAGGGTGGGGAGTTAATCAGATCAGTGAATTCTAGTGACACCCTAACCTAAAAAGTAAAAGCGCCAAAGACATTTATCGTCTCGGGAGGAGAAATACTCTCAGATTTAAACTCTTTCTCACATCACTGTGGTGGATCATTAGAAACAATTTTCCCAGGAGGTTGAATCCAACAGGATATTTTTCAGCAAATATGAAGGCATAGCTTAATTTTTATATTCTTTTTTCTCAGTCTTCATATTTTTTAATGATTTTAGTGAATTTTTAAGATAATTTGTGAAAAGATAAAGAAAAATGAAACCAAGATCATCTCATTCTATGCATTTTTTTCAACTTTTATCCCTTAGGCATTGTATTTTTATCGTTTTTTTGTTGTTTTTTGCTTTTGAAACAACACTCCATGCCAAATCAATGGAGGTTGCAACGATGGATCAACAGGCAGAGAAAACAAAGGCTTTTGATAATGATGAGGATACAAATGCTGATCCAAGTGAGCTCAAGGACCCTTTAGAACCCCTCAATCGCTTTGTCTTTGGTGTCAATGATCGTGTGGATGGTACACTTTTAAAACCTGTTGCACAACTTTATACGGATGTAACGCCAGAGCCCATTCGCAAAGGTGTGACGAATGCCATGGATAATTTATGGTTTCCGATCTATTTTATGAATTTGACCCTTCAAGGGCGCATGGAAAAAGCGGGGAAAAGTTTTTTTCGCTTTTTAATTAACTCAACAATGGGAATTTTCGGACTTTTCGACCCAGCCTCAGAGGTCTTTGGTTTAGAGAGAGAAGAAACAGGTTTTGGCGATACACTGGGATCATGGGGCATGAAACCGGGGCCCTACCTTGTGTTACCGCTTTTAGGCCCCAGCACATTTAGAGGGACGATTGGCAAAGCTGCAGATATTTTTGGGCATCCCCTTTATCTTTGGACGCGCAATAAAAAAGCCCACGGCCGCCTTAACAAGCACCGTCAGCTCTGGCATTGGTATTTTGGCGCATGGAGCCTTGAGTTCGTTAATACACGTTCGCGTTATATTCAAAAACTTGATGATCTTGAAAAAGAGTCCCTTGATTATTATGTTGCTTTACGCAGTCTTCATGGTCAAGATATTCAAGCAGCACAAGAGAAAATTCAAAAGGACCGTGAAAAAATTATGGCAGAACCTATTGAGAAAAAGGAGAATATTTAAATGATTCCAGAAGTTATTTATGTCAATCAGAGTTTTATCGAGTACGGTGTGACCTTTGGCACAGCTTTGGCGATTGCTATTTCTTTTAACGAAAACAGGTCCGTTCTTTGGGCCATCGTTCATGGCTTTTTCAGCTGGCTTTATGTTCTTTATTATCTTTTGACAAGGAAATAAATTGCCTAGAAAAAATTGTCCACGATAATGATTCATTTTTAGGATTTTTAAGGCGAATTTTCGATGGAAAGAATGCTTTTTTGGGTTTATGAGCGGTTTTTTGAGAAAAATTAGCATCAGGTGCTATCTTTTCAGCATTAATTTTTCAATTTTGAGCGAGTATTTTAGTGATTTTAGTGAATTTTTAGATTTTTTCTCTCAGAAATGGATTTTCACGGTCCATTTGGGGAAATTTCGAGGGTTTTTTCATGAAAAATAGTGTAATTTTTGCGTGACTAGGCGATTTTCGCAAAAATAATTGTGCTGGAGGGAGCTGAATTCAAGGGTTCTGGTCTCCTTAAGGGGTGGCGATACGGAGATTGTACGCGA
>JAKBAR010000036.1 GCA_021808925.1 Pseudomonadota bacterium
GAACATGGCGGGGAAAAGCACGTACCTCAGGCAAAATGCACTGATTACACTGATGGCTCAGTGCGGATTTTTTGTACCTGCAAAACGTGCCATCATTGGGATCACAGACCGCATTTTTAGTCGCATTGGTGCGGGAGATGACCTTGCCTCGGGCCGGTCAACGTTTATGGTCGAGATGGTGGAGACGGCGACTATTCTTAATCAAGCGACAGAAAAATCTCTTGTTATTTTAGACGAACTTGGCCGTGGTACATCCACTTATGATGGGTTGTCTTTAGCAAAAGCTGTGACTGAGCACCTTGCAACCGTCACACAATGCCGTACGCTTTTTGCAACGCATTACTTTGAGCTGACGGATTTAGAGCAAAATCTTCCCTCATTTAAAAATTTACAAATGGGGATTAAGGAGTATGATGGGAAAATTCTTTTTCTCCATACTGTACAGCCGGGATTTGCCAGTCGGTCCTATGGTCTTCATGTGGCTGCTTTGGCGGGTATACCCTCAAAAATAATTACACGCGCCGAAGAAATTCTTCTTGAATTGCAAACACCTCCTCCCCATATCAAAGATGAGCGCCACACAACGCAACTTGTCTTACCACTGCACACCTGTGGTCCAAAAGATACCGCTGTTCATCGTTTCCTTGAGGATCTCAAGGCCCTCGATATTCATAATTTAACTCCTATGAAGGCGCTCACTTTTCTATCCGAGATCAAAGAAAAGCTTTTGAAAAATTATTAGTTTATCATTAAATATTTTGATATTACTTTGATTTTATGCTTTTATAGATTGATTAATCATTTACTTAATAAAAAAGGTTTACACGATGAAAAAAATTTTATTAACGTCCCTTGTTCTTTGCACAAGTGTTTTTGTCAATGACAGCTTTGCAGGTAAGGGTGAAAAAGATACATTTGAGGAAAAAAAGAAACAAGCAAGACTCAAACGTATGAATAAAAACAAGGGCAAATGCGAAGTTATTGAGGAAACAAATGAGAATCTTAAAAAGGTCAATAAAGACTTAAAAAACCTCGATGATGCTCAAGGACATATTAATACATTAAATGAATTTAAGAAAATTGCTGAAATCATAAATACTCCAGAGATTAATAAAATTATGAAAAAAGTTCCTGATCTTCAAAAAAAGCTTGATAAAAATAAAGAGGAGCTTGAACTCAAAAGAGACCTCCTCGATGTAAAAAAAGATCTTTTAACCCTCGAAAAAAATATGATTGAGTACAACGATAATCAGAATAAGAAAAACTAACAATGATTCCCCCCACATTAGGGGGGCTCCCGTTCCCTATTCTTTCCAAGCCTTCGATTCATTTTTTATAGGATAATTGGGCATGGGCGACATATCAGACCCACGTGCTGTGTATTCAAAATAGGGAAGATACTCCATTTTTCCCTTTTCATTATAAAAACCCACTTCCGTCTTTTTACTGAGCACCCCCATTAACCCAAGATAATCAAGGGCAAGGTAAAGTTGCCAATAGGAGGGGGCATAGTGACCACTACTATTATCAATTTTTGTGACAATTCCATCCTTCACCCATATTTCCCCACCGCATGCAATGGCTTTAGAGGCTGCAAGCATACTATGAAAAAGACGTTTTCCACCTGTAAAAGTATAATAATCTGGCCCATCCTCTGGGGTTATTTTTTTGAAATACTCAGATTCCTTACCTTTTTTTGTTAAAAACTCAGCAGGGATATAATCCTCACGCATAATGCGTAAAATACCAAAACCATCAAGAACATAGAGGGCTCCCTCTACGTTTAAAGGCTCATTTTTATAATCGTAGATTTTTTTATTCTTAAAATTTACTTTAGATAGGTCTCTTATTTTTGTATTTTCTTCTAAAAATTTTCTTTCGCTCTCTATTTCTGAGCCACCAGCTTCACGATAAGTTGCGTCTAAATGACTCATCAAAAAGTAAAGCCTCTTATCATCTGGATCTCTGAAATAGAAAAAACGGTCATATTCGTTGCCTCTATAAGAATCAGAATTAAGCTCTGGCTCAAAAAGTTCACTCTCAAATAAAGCGTTGGTAATATAGATGTCAAGTTCTGGTTTATCGTTGTGCTCATACAAAGCAACCTCTAATGCTAACAGTTTAATAGGGCCTTTTTTATTCGTGTTAATCAGTTTTTTCGTGGTCTCTGCAAGGATTTTATTATTTTTAGAAATATAAACCGTTAAACGATCGAAGATGCTATCCTCAAAACCTGTTTGGAAGTACTCACCCTTTAGTTCAATTGTTTCTAAGGCCTTAATCCTAGATAAATCGATGGGCTCTCCATAAATAGGCATGATTTTTTTCTCTTTATCCTGGCAATCAAGGTACCACTCAAGCTTACAGTTTGAAAAATCGATATCTTCAGTGCTCGTGTTTTTCATAATAACGTCCACAGCACAAAGTTCACAAAGCTTAGGGGACAATATGAGAATGAGCGTTAATAAAAAAATACGTAAAATCATGAACCTATCTCATTTTTATAATTTACATACTACATCCTGCAGCGCGAAAGTTAATGATGAATTAAAAAAGCCCCTCAATTGAAGGGGCTCTCTCTTTTCTGAAGTTACTTTATAGAAACTTCTAGCGACGATCGCCAAGAAGCTGAAGCAACGAGATAAATAGGTTAATAAAGTCAAGATACAGACGCAGCGCGCCAATAATCGCCTTTTTCCCCATCGTATCACTGGCATCCATATCGTGATAAAGAGCCTTGATATCCTGTACATCATAGGCAGTGAGGCCTGTGAAGATAATGACACCAAGCACAGAAATCACAAATTGCATGGCCGAGCTGTGTAAAAAGAGATTAACAAGACTGGCGATAATAATGCCAATAAGCCCCATAAAGAGGAAAGAGCCCATACTCGTGAGATCACGCTTTGTTGTATAGCCATAAAGACTCATCGCACCAAAAAGTGATGCTGTAATGAAAAAGACGCGCGTGATGCTTTGGCCCGTAAAGACCATAAAAATCGAGGAGAGAGAGAGCCCCATAAGCCCCGCATAAATAAAGAATAAAAGCTGTGCCGATGAAAAACTCAAGCTTGTAATCTTAAAGCTCAAGAAAAACACCATTGCAAGCGGTGCAAGCATGACGACCCACTTAAGGCCTGTGCCCCAAATAGCGGCCATCATTTCAGGAGAATTGGAAAGCGCAAAAGCCGTTAAGCCCGTCATCCCAAGACCAATCGCCATATAATTAAACACATTGAGCATATAGGACCTGAGCCCTTGGTCAATGCCGTGAGACATATCAATTGTACGTGTTTGTCCAAAAATTTTCTTGTCGTCCATGTGATGAAACTCCTTTCAAAGACTATCCATAGTCTAAATCAAAAGAAAAAGAAGCGCAAGGCAAAGATTTTTTTGAGGGGGAAATCCCCCCCTCACATCGAAGGTTATTCCACTGTGTACTTGTATTTTTCTTGGACTTTATTGTACCAATTTTGGAGGACTGTGGTGTATTTGTTAAAAATCTTTTCTTGCCTATTAAATTCAAGCAAATAATCCAAATCGCGGGTCATTCCTCCAGAAAGGACTGTATCTATTGAAATAGGTGCATTCAACACACTAAACCCTTTTGTTTTAGGTTCTTTTTCAAGCAACTCACCACACTCACGCCAAAGCTTTTTTCGCGTTTTTTCTTTTTCCTCTTTATCATTAATGGTCTCCTGATTTTTTATTTCTTGATGAAGTTTTTTCATCTTTTCAAGATAGGTATCACCGGCCATCAATTCATCATCATTCCCCTCCTCATTGATCCTTTGAAAATATATATTCTCAGAGGCAAAAACACTTGAAGATGCTGCAGCGCCTCCAAAGAAAGCTGCGAGTAATAAGGAGAGCGTTAATTTTTTCATAAAATAAAATCCTTTTGTTGTTTGTTGTTAAAAACTGTTCTGTTAAGAACAACCGCTTGTCGCACCACACGTTACGCATTTCAAGCACGTACCGTTGCGCACCATGGTAAAATTACCGCAATCGCCACAAGTATCTCCCTGATAGCCTTTGAGTTTTGCCTCAGCCCGTCTATCGCCAGAGGAGACAACCGCCACACCGATCGCCGCACCATGGGTGCCCGTTGCAGCCGCCATGACAAGACCATTGTCATTTACAGCCTCAATACCCTCAGCCTCTTCACTTTCCACCATCGGATCGTAATCAGAGTGCTCGCCAATAGTATCGGGACGAAGATCACTTTCCGCGATTTGCACATGGGCAAGATCATTGCGGCCAAGATAGCTAATCGCAAGCTCGCGGAAAATATAATCAAGGATGGAGGTCGCCATTTTAATACGGTCATGGCCATCCACAGATCCTGCGGGTTCAAAGCGTGTAAAGGTAAAGGCCTCGACAAATTCCTCCAAAGGCACACCATATTGAAGGCCAATGGAAATCGCCATGGCAAAATTATGCATGAGTGATCTGAATGCGGCACCTTCTTTGTGCATATCGATAAAAATTTCGCCAATGCGGCCATCATCGTACTCACCGGTGCGAATATAAATTTTATGACCTGCCACAGATGCTTTTTGTGTATAGCCTGTACGACGGCTAGGAAGTTTTTTACGTTGCGAGACAAAACGTTCAATAATTTTCTCAACAATCATAGGCGTCACAGTGGCGACCTGCGCTGCCTTTGGCCTATCATTAATATCCTCTGCTACATCATTCACAGCATCATCATCCATCACCATCGTACTGAGCGCTTGAGAAAGTTTTGATCCGTCACGGTACAAAGCATTCGCCTTAATCCCGAGACGCCACGACATCAGATAAGCCTCTTTGCAATCCTCGATCGTTGCTTTGTTGGGCATATTGACCGTTTTAGAAATCGCACCAGAGATAAAAGGTTGCGTCGCCGCCATCATGCGAATGTGGCTTTCCATGGACAAATAACGTGTGCCAAGGCGACCACAAGGGTTCGCACAATCAAACACGGGAAGGTGCTCTGCCTTCAAATGCGGCGCGCCTTCGAGTGTCATCGTCCCACAGCAATAATTATTCGCAACCTCGATGTCTTCCTTTGAAAAACCCAGATGTGCGAGAAAATCAAAAGAAGGATCATTCATTTGAGTGTCATTGATTCCCAGTTTTTGATAAATGTCTATGCCAAGTGTCCATACATTAAACGTAAATCTAATATCAAACGCAGCTTTGAGTGAGTCTTTAATTTTATCAAGAGACACCTCATCAAAACCTTTTTCCCGCAGCTTTTCAAAGCTGACCCCAGGTGCATGATCGAGCGTACCGTGCCCTGTGGCATAGTTTTCAATATTTTTAATCTGTACGTCAGTATACCCTAGTTTTTTAAGGGCCCTGGGCACCATTTGATTAATAATTTTAAAATACCCGCCCCCCGCAAGTTTTTTAAACTTCACAAGGGCAAAGTCTGGCTCCACACCTGTTGTATCACAATCCATGACAAGACCAATCGTTCCTGTCGGCGCAAGGCAAGAGTGCTGAGCATTGCGGTAACCATGGACTTCCCCGAGAGAAAGAGCTTCGTCCCACGCTTTTGTCGACGCCGTCACAAGTTCCGGTAGAGGACATTCCTTTGCCAAAAGAGGGACTGGAAGAATACTGAGTCCCTCGTATCCCTTGAGCTCTCCATAAGCCGCACGCCTGTGATTACGGATCACGCGTAACATATCTTTTTTATTGAGCTCATAATATTGGAAAGCACCAACTTTTTCTGCCATTTCCGCCGATGTCTTATAGCCTACACCCGTCAAAATTGCTGTAAGAGCTGCACCGATCGCACGGCCTTCCTGACTGTCATAAGGCGTCCCCATGGCCATCAAAAGCCCACCAAGGTTTGCATAACCCAGGCCAAGGGTACGAAATTCAAAGGAGAGCTTTGCAATCTCTTTCGACGGGAACTGTGCCATGTACACAGCAATTTCAAGGGCCATTGTCCAGAGTTTTATCGCATGCTCGTACGCAACAATATCAAAATCGCCATTATCTTTTAGAAAAGGCACAAGGTTAATGGAGGCTAAATTGCAGGCTGTGTCGTCTAAAAACATATATTCAGAGCAAGGATTCGACGCATTAATACGACCACTTTTTGGGCAAGTATGCCACTCGTTAATCGTTGTATCAAATTGGATCCCAGGATCCGCACAGGCCCATGCTGCAAAAGTGACTTCTTCCCAAAGCTCTCTCGCCCGCACTGTTTTAAAAACTTTGCGATCTTTGCGCGCAATCAAATTCCACTCGTTATCCTGGATCACTGCATTCAGAAAATCATGGGTGACTCGCACAGAGTTGTTTGAATTTTGGCCTGATACAGTCAAGTACGCATCAGAATCCCAATCCGTCGTATAGGTTTCAAAGCTGAGCGTGCGAATACCCATTGCCGCCATTTGCAGTGTTCGCGCAATATAATTTTCAGAAACATAAGCGGCCCGCGCTTTTTTAATCGCCTCGCGGAGAATACTGTTTTTCTTTGGATCACGCGCATCAGACGCACTCAGTGTATCGATAAAGCACGCCTCTAAAATCGCACTCAAGTGTTTGTGATTGAGTTTTGATCCTGTGACAAGCGAAGCTACCTTTTGCTCCTCAATGACTTTCCAGCGAATAAATTCAATAATATCAGGGTGATCGATATCCACAACAACCATTTTCGCTGCCCGGCGCGTTGTTCCACCGGACTTAATCGCACCCGCTGAACGGTCACCAATTTTAAGAAAACTGAGAAGACCTGAGGACTTTCCGCCACCAGAAAGAGGCTCACCCGCACCACGAATATTCGAAAAATTTGATCCTGTGCCTGAGCCATACTTAAACAAACGCGCCTCACGGGTCCAGGTATCCATAATCCCTCCCTCATTCACGAGATCATCCGTTACGTGCTGAATAAAACACGCATGGGGCTGAGGACGCGCATAAGAAGACGTTGAGGCTGTAAGTTCTTGTGTGAGAGGATCGATATAATAGTGCCCTTGAGAAGGACCATCGATACCATACGCCCAGTGAAGCCCTGTGTTAAACCACTGCGGTGAATTCGGTGCCGCACGTTGCATGGCCAGCATATAGCACATTTCATCATAAAAAATCTGTGCCTGCTCCTCACTCTCGAAAAGACCTTCTTTCCATCCCCAATAAGTCCATGTTCCTGCTAAGCGGTGAAAAACTTGCTTTGCAGACGTTTCACTCCCAAAAGTCGCATCCTTAGCCGGCACATGGCGCCATAAAAACGCAGGCACCCCTTCTTCTTTGACAGGGACTGTTGCACTTGGAACCCCTGCTTTGCGGAAATATTTCTGAGCCAGCACATCCGTTGCCACCTGTGACCATGTCTCGGGCACTTCGATATTTTTGAGAGAAAAAACGATCGATCCATCAGGGTTTTTAATTTCACTGGCTGTTGTGTGAAACATAATCGTTTCATAGGGCTTTGAGGGGTTTTGTGTAAAATGGCGCTGTATAGTCATTGCGGTGAGTCTCCTTGCGTGGGTAATTTTTGAGGCAAAAACAACAAAATGTTGTGTTTTTTACGAATTTTTAACTACATTTAGTTTAAAAAGAGCATAGAAGCATTCTTCTTTTCAAGACTTGATTTTTGAAAAAATGTGTGCTTGAGGACGAACTTAAAAAAACTGAGAGCTTTTTCTCCCTTGTATCCTATGCAAAAAATGCTACTTATAAGAGAGAGGTGATCATCGAAAGATATTATGGATATGAATGCACATATTTTTCTTTTAACATGGTGGCGTGGACGGCTCGTTGGTAAAGACCACGAGGGAAATCGCTATTATGAGGATAGACGCACGCCCGCCTCTGGCAAAACACGCCGCTGGGTGCTCTACCAAGGCATTGCCGAGGCCTCTAAAGTCCCCTCAGAATGGCATGGATGGTTGCACTATCGCACCGATTGCCCCCCTCTTCATGATCTCGATAAAAAAAGCTGGGAACATGATCATGAACCCAATCTTACAGGCACTGTTTTGGCCTATAAGCCCCCTTCTCCCTCGACATCAAGGGATTATACGCCCTGGAAGCCTTCGAAATAAAACGTTATCGTCAAAAATTCTTGCCCCATCGCAATAATGAATTGAGAATCTAGCCTCGTTTTCTGTAATCGCTCCTTCAGAATTGAAAATTATCCTTTTTTGTGCTATACATCCCTTGTGTTAAGGGAGTCTGTGCATTTATGACCTATATCGTTACTGAAGCGTGTATCCGATGCAAATTCGGTGATTGTGTGGTTGTATGCCCTGTGGATTGCTTTTATGAGGGAGAAAATATGCTTGTCATTGATCCCGAGCAATGCATTGACTGTGGTGTGTGCGAGCCAGAGTGCCCTGTGGATGCGATCAAACCGGATACGCTCCCTGGCATGGAAAAATGGGTGGAGCTTAATCAAAAATATGCGGCCCTTTGGCCGAATATTACTGTCAAAAAGCCTGCTCCTGTGGATGCCGATGCGTGGCGCGATGTTGATCATAAATTAACCTACTTTAGTGATAAACCAGGAGACTAAGAAAATAAAAAAACACTCGAAAAAGCCCAGAAGAGCCCCCATATGATAATTAAGTTTTGAAAGGAATAACATTCATGAGTCAAGTAACCTATAAAGAAGGCGATTTTGTTGTTTACCCCGTCCACGGTGTGGGGCGCCTTATCGGCTTTGAAGTGTATGAAGTTGATGGTGTAAAAGCCGAACTGATGATTATTTCTTTTGATCGCGAACGTATGATTCTTCGTTTGCCCCAGGAAAAAGCAAAGCATGCGGGCCTGCGTCCTTTGAGCAGCAAAGAGGATATGGTTGAGGCCCTTGAGAGCCTGAAAGTCAAAACAAAAGCACGCCGCACTATGTGGAGCAGGCGCGCTCAGGAATATGAAACGAAAATTAACTCTGGCGACCCACGGTCCATTGCAGAGGTGATTCGCTGTCTCTACCGCAGCGCTACACAGCCTGATCAATCCTATAGCGAACGTCAAATTTATCAAGCTGCTATTGAGCGCTTTGTACGCGAGCTTTCCGCCGTGGAGTCCATTGACGAGACAACAGCTGTCAATCGCGTCGAAGAGTTTCTCAAGGCCGCCTAGGGTTTGTTTAATTTCCCCCTCTCGAGTGATCCTGTATGTACGTTTATTTTAGAGTGCTTTTCTACACTTTATACCGCACACCAAGTTCAATAACCTTGTCGTTGGGGATTTTATAAAAATCACTTGCGTTTTGAGCGATCGAGGCTAAGACAATGTAAATGCGCCCTGAAAATCCTTTAAGTTTGCTCGATCGCTTTGATACAGGGATGCCTTTGCTAAGGAAAATAGAGACCTCATCACAGTTTTCAATCATCCCTTCCTCTTTGAGCAACCGAATAATCCGGTTGAGATTAGGGGATTCTTTAAAACCGAACTTTGCCTCAATAGAAAAACCGTCTTTGTTTATTTTTTGAATATCAAAGCGTTCCTTTGGCGGCACAAATGGTCTTTCCTCAATAGTAAACGTCGTAAAAAAAACTTTTTTGTGCAGAAACTTATTATGATGGAGGTGAATCAAAAGAGAGTTCGGCACACGATTTGAAAAGCGACTCAAAAAAATAGCATCCCCTGGAATGCGTACTTTGTATTGTTTTTTATACGCACTAAGATAATCTGCAAGGGTAATATCCGGTGCAGATTTTTGAGACTCAAGAGCCTTATTTCCTTTAATCCATACGCGAATAATAGAATAAATAATCCCTGTAACAAGAAGAGTATACCACGCCCCCTCAATAAGCTTCATCAAGTTCGTTGCCACAAAAATAAAATCTAAAAGGATCATCGGCAAAAAAATCATAAAAAGCTTCCCGTACGGCCATTGCCATTGTTTGTAAGCCACTGCTGTGATGAGAAAGCTCGTTAAAAGCATAACGCCTGAGACACTAAGCCCATAGGCCTGCGCAAGATTATCTGAGGAGCCAAAAAGAGCAACGGCAAGCACGGTTAGAACAAACAATAAAAAATTAATACTTCCTATGTAAATTTGCCCAATTTGATAGTTAGATGTATGAGCTATGTGCATGCGCGGAAGGTAATTGAGTAAAATCGCTTGGGAGACAATTGAAAAAACCCCTGAAATAATCGCCTGAGACGCAATCACAGAAGCGACTGTGGCAAGAATCACAGAGGGGATTAAAAGCCCTTTAGGCACAAGTGCAAAGAAAGGATTGTCAAGAGCGGCACTATTCCCTAAGAGGCTCGCCCCCTGCCCCAAATAATTAAGAGTTAGTGCCACAAAAACAATGGCTCCCCATGATAATTGAATGGGAAAGCGTCCAAAATGCCCCATATCCGCATAAAGAGCCTCTGCACCTGTTACGACAAGAACCACACCGCCGAGGGTCATAAACCCTAAAAATGTATTATGATACATAAAATGGATTGCTGCATAGGGATTGAGGGCGTGTAAAATAATAGGATTTTTCACAATACCAGCCACACCTGTGACTGATATAAAAAGAAACCACACAAGCATAATCGGACCAAAAAAACGACCAATAGAGCCACTACCTCTTTTTTGAATCCCAAAAAGAAGTGTAAGAATCATCACAGAAAGTGGAATTGTATAGGGTTTGAAACTGGACGTAATACACTCAAGTCCTTCAATGGCACTTAGAACAGAAATAGCCGGCGTAATAATGCCATCCCCAAGAAAAAGGGCTGTTCCTAAGATGCTTGCGATAATGCCAATGCTTTTATTCGAAAAAATTTTGAGTTTTTGCGCAAGGGTTGTCAGCGCGAGGATCCCTCCTTCGCCGTGATTATCCACACGCATGACAAGAAAGGAATATTTTATCCATACAATACAAATCAGCGTCCAGACAAAAAGGCTAATGATGCCTAAAACATTAAGTTCTGTAACCGGCAACCCTGAAATTGTAAAACAACTTTTAAGCGCGTAAAGGGGACTTGTTCCAATATCCCCAAACACAACGCCAAGAGATCCTATAAAAAGAGTAGAAAATTTCTCCTTCGAGACAGGTGGATCATTTGACACATTGAGATCTTTAGTAAGGGCATGCTAAAAGCATTCTAAACGGAAAAAGGTTAATAAAAAGTGTATCCTCTTTCCTACCCACTATTCCTTTAAAAACGGTCGCCTAAGATTTTAAAAGACGCTCCACAATGATCATAATTTTAGGATCCATCCAATACATCGCACCATTAATACGACCAATCTCTTTTCCATCTGCATTCAAAAAGATCGTTGTTGGAACACCCGCAATGCCAAATCCTCTTGAGAGTTGTGCCTCAAAGTCATACACCATACGCACACTGTTGTAATTTTTTTCACGCCAAAGATCATCAACTATTTTTTGGGTCTCCGCCAAAGAATCCGAGACATCGGCACTCACAGCAATGATATTGTATTTATGTTTATATTTTTTAACAAAATCACTAAACTCAGGAAGCTCTTTTAAGCAGGGTCCACACCATGTTGCCCAAATATGGATGATCGTAGGTTTGCCTTTAAAATCTGCAAGCTTTGCCTCTTTAACGGTTCCATTCTCTCCCATTGAGAAAGAAAAGCCAGGTAAAATCCCGCCGGCATACTCTGTGGTATAATTGAGTTCGGCCAAAATATCTTTTTCTTCCACCTCGCTCACACTTACACCAGGTGTAAAAAGCGTTTTAATCCCCCAGTAAAGAAGAATAAGAAGCGGCGCTAAAAACATGCCAATGATAAAATTTCGTTTCATTTATTTTCCTTTTAAACAAAGACTATTTTTCTATATATATATTTGCAACATCCACAAAATACTATCAATTTTTATAAATCACCGCGCAAAGACTCAAGCGTTTCTTTGGGAATAGAGGTCTGATAGTGATAGCGTGGATGTTCTATTGCGAGCAGCACCTCATTTTGCGTTGTTAAAAAGAGTGCGGCTTGGTTTTCCGTCATAGGAAAATGCAAAAAGTGAACAGCAGACGTTTTCCCTTCTGCGGTTGTACGCTCAACATCGTCCTCGGATAAAGCACGGACAATTTCACCCTCAAACAAAATCGTAATGTGTTTTTCAATATGCCCCAACTGTGAGAGCATCACACGACGGTGATCCATATCCTCAATCTCAATCATCATCGTCGCGACAAGCTCGTTTTTTTGAGGAACAAGGGTATTATACGCCTGAAGCTCATCTTTAAGTTGCTCCTCGCCACCTTTTTCAATATAAAGCATTTCTTGAATCTGCCACAAAAGGGTCGCACGGTTTTCAAAATAAAACGTAATATCAGGCCCCACAGAGACACGGCGATTTTTTTTCAAACGGACAATTTCTTGGCGGAGCTCTGTACGTTTTTCAGTAAAGACCTCAAGCGGAAGGATATCGGCATTTGTAATGGGCGCATACTGTGTCATAAAATTTTTCTATTCATTTGCATCATCAACGTTGAAAAAGTTGATCGTTTATCACACCTAAAAGTAATGCCATTGTAGGTTAATAGCGCAAAAGCGCAATCTTTTTTTCTCCTTTCTATTTTCTACAGAAAGGTAACCGCTACGCTCCCTTGAGCTCCGTCAAAGGCCAGCGAGGCCGCGGCTCAAAAGAAAGATCATTCACGATACCTTTTTTAAAACGCTCCAAAGCCGCCCAAGCAATCATTGCCGCATTATCTGTGCATAAATTTAAAGGCGGCGCAAAAGCCTCGAGAGTGTACTCTTTAGCAACATCAGAAAGTGCGGTATAAATCGCCTTATTCGCAGCCACTCCTCCTGCAATCACAAAAGCCGTAACGGGCGTTTTCAGCATCTCGAGCGCATGCCGCGTACGATCACACATACACTCAATTATAGCCTGTTGAAAACTTGCCGCAATGTCCTCTGGCAGCGCCTCAGGGTGCTCCTCAATCACGTGACGCACAGCGGTTTTAAGGCCTGAAAAAGAAAAATCACACCCCGCACGTTTATAAAGAGGTCTCGGGAAATCAAACGCACGCGAGTTTCCTTTGAGAGCCAGCGCCTCAATCACAGGACCACCTGGATAAGGCAAACCCATCATACGCGCAACTTTGTCAAACGCCTCGCCCGCCGCATCATCAATAGTCTGCCCGAGAAGTTCATAGTCGCCAAGATCCTTCACATGAATAAATTGACAATGCCCTCCAGAGGCAAGCAAAAGAAGATAGGGAAAAGCAATGTTATGCGTCAAGCGAATTGTCAACGCATGCCCCTCCAAATGATTAATCGCTAAAAAAGGAATGCCGAGAGAGGCCGCTAATCCCTTAGCATACATAGCGCCGACGACGACGCCACCAATAAGTCCAGGGCCTGCGGTTGCGGCGACAGCAGAGAGATCATGGGGGTGGATGTTGGCGTCTTTAAAGGCTTGGTCCACGAGAGGTGCAAGTTTTTCAAGGTGAGCACGTGCGGCGAGCTCTGGGACGACACCGCCATAGCGCTCATGCTGATGGATTTGAGAATAGAGAAGGTGAGAGAGCACCTCCCCTTTTGGGTTGAGGATGGCTGTGGCGGTTTCATCACAGGTTGTTTCGATGGCGAGGAGAGTCATGGAAAGATGGTTTCTGAGTGGATAATTAAGTATCGTTTTTAAAGAATTTACAGGAACATTTTTGAGAAGGGGAAGCAAATATTGTGAGGATGGATGTAAGAAGAAAGAGCTTGCACTAAGCTTGGCATGGACCGACTTTCCCGCGTCTTAAGACGAAGTATCATAGGCGCAGAACGTTTTCACGGTCGAGTTCGGGATGGGATCGGGTGTTTACCGTTCGCTATACACACCAAGCCAAGAACAAGCTCTTGGACATGGAAGATAAGACACAATTTTAGGATTCTAGCATAGATTTTCTGAGATAGTAAGTGATTTTATTATATACACATATACTATATGCGAATTTACTATATAGGTTTATATAATATGCGTTTTTACTTTCTATTGACTACAAGACAATAGCTTTTTTCAACACATATAATTTGCAGAGAATGTGACTTTAATGTCTTAGAGCACATTTTCTTGGATCATACCATTTTCATCAAGATTGTAAAATTCTTTACTATATAACATTATACTATATATGTTTTTACTTTTTCTCGCTAAAGCCATCGGAAGATAGATTTTTCTGATTATTAGCAAACAAACTTACGTTTTTTTTCATAAGCCTAAAGAGCATACGATTCTAATTTTTTGAGCACATATAGTATGCGATTTTACTATTTTTCTATGATATTGAATCACTTTTAAAGACTTTGCAGACTCATTTGGCTGTGAGTGTGGATTTTTAGATCCAACTCGTTTTAAAGCATTATGAGTGGGTGCAAAGACAACAAAAATCAAATAAACAAGCCAATGGAGCGATTAGTATGGGTTAGCTTCATGCATTGCTGCACTTCTACACCCCACCTATCAACGTGGTGGTCTTCCACGGCTCTCATAGCGAAACGTTGTTTTGAGATGAGTTTCCCGCTTAGATGCTTTCAGCGGTTATCTCGTCCATACTGTAGCTACCCAGCGATGCTCCTGGCGGAACAACTGGTACACCAGAGGTATGTCCATCCCGGTCCTCTCGTACTAGGGACAGGTTCTCTCACGTTTCGTACACCCACGGCAGATAGGGACCGAACTGTCTCACGACGTTCTGAACCCAGCTCACGTACCACTTTAATTGGCGAACAGCCAAACCCTTGGGACCTTCTTCAGCCCCAGGATGTGATGAGCCGACATCGAGGTGCCAAACCTCCCCGTCGATGTGGACTCTTGGGGGAGATCAGCCTGTTATCCCCGGCGTACCTTTTATTCGTTGAGCGATGGCCCTTCCATGCGGAACCACCGGATCACTATGACCGACTTTCGTCTCTGCTCGACATGTACGTCTTGCAGTTAGGCAGGCTTATGCCATTGCACTCGACAGCTGGTTTCCAACCAGCCTGAGCCTACCATCGCGCGCCTCCGTTACTCTTTCGGAGGCGACCGCCCCAGTCAAACTACCCACCATGCAGGGTCCTGGATCCCGCTCAAGGGACCTCAGTTAGATATAAAAAGTGTTAAGGGTGGTATTTCAAGGATGCCTCCACGCCAACTGGCGCCAACGCTTCATAGGCTCCCACCTATCCTACACATAACACTCCTCATACCACTGCAAAGCTGTAGTAAAGGTGCACGGGGTCTTTCCGTCTGACCGCGGGAACCCCGTATCTTCACGGGGAATCCAATTTCACTGAGTCGATGTTGGAGACAGCGGGGAAGTCGTTACGCCATTCGTGCAGGTCGGAACTTACCCGACAAGGAATTTCGCTACCTTAGGACCGTTATAGTTACGGCCGCCGTTTACTGGGGCTTCAATTCAATGCTTGCACATCTCCTTTTAACCTTCCAGCACCGGGCAGGCGTCAGACCCTATACGTCGATTTTCATCTTTGCAGAGTCCTGTGTTTTAGGTAAACAGTCGCTACCCCCTAGTTTGTGTCACCTCCTCAAGGTTGCCCTCGAAAAGGTACCTCTTCTCCCGAAGTTACGAGGTCAATTTGCCGAGTTCCTTCAACATCATTCTCTCAAGCGCCTTAGTATACTCTACTCGTCCACCAGTGTCGGTTTCGGGTACGGTCTTATTGCTGGAGCTATTTCCTGGAAGTCCTAGCGTGCCTCTCTCAATCCAATAAGAGGAAACACATTTCGGCCTTCGTCACTACCAGCTGGCTCAGGAATATTCACCTGATTCCCATCGACTACGACTTTCGTCCTCGCCTTAGGGGCCGGCTAACCCTGCGCGGATTACCCTTGCGCAGGAACCCTTGGACTTACGGCGGGAGTGTCTCTCACACTCCTTTACGTTACTCATGTCAGCATTCTCGCTTCCGATACCTCCAGCAACCCTTACGGGTTACCTTCGCAGGCTTACGGAACGCTCCGCTACCGCTTCAATTGCCCGTAAGCAATTGAAACCCGCATCTTCGGTGCATGGCTTTAGCCCCGTTACATTTTCGGCGCAGGCTAGCTTAACTAGACCAGTGAGCTATTACGCTTTCTTTAAAGGATGGCTGCTTCTAAGCCAACCTCCTGGCTGTCTTGGCCTTCCCACATCCTTTCCCACTTAGCCATAACTTGGGGACCTTAGATGGCGGTTAGGGCTGTTTCCCTTTCGACGATGGACCTTAGCACCCACCGTCTGTCTGCCGTTCTATACTCATCGGTATTCGGAGTTTGGTTAGGTTTGGTAAGGATCGCTCCCCCCTAGCCCATCCAGTGCTCTACCCCCGATGGTAAACAAACGACGCACTACCTCAATAGTTTTCGCGGAGAACCAGCTATTTCCGGGTTTGATTGGCCTTTCACCCCTAATCACAGATCAT
>JAKBAR010000037.1 GCA_021808925.1 Pseudomonadota bacterium
TCAAAAACCACTAAAAATGGGAGAAAAATGACAAATCCACGCAAAAATTGCGCAAATACGAGGTAATTATCATGAAAAAAGTTCTATAAAGGCGAAATATCGCCTCAAGCAGGCTTTTTTAACGGAAATTCTCGCCCTCATCCCTGATTTTTTCACACAGCGCCCCAAAAATCGCCTTTTAATGGGAGAAAATGCCCTAAAAACACCCAAAAATCACTAAAACACGCAAAAATCCCTCAAGCAGCCTTTTTTAACACGCAAAAATCTCCGTAAAACGAGAAAAAATCCCTCAAGCAGCCTTTTTTCGATCCGACAATGCCTTTTTTAACGCGCCCCTCAGACAAAGCACTCGAAAAAAAATCCCGGCAAACCCATAAAAATAGGATATAAAAAGCTATAATTCTCTCAACTTTCCTCCTAAGGTCCGCATTTTATGTCACTCGATCGTTCTCGTTATTGGATTTACGGCACACATGCCGTACAACATGCCCTTGTAAATCCCCACCGCACGGTTCATGAAATTCTCTACACACAAACGACGGATCTTTCTCTTTTTAACCTTAAAAAAAAAGCAACCCTTACAGACAAACCATCTCTTGCACGCCTTTTAGGGAGTGACGCGGTTCACCAAGGCATTGCCGCAAGCGTTTCCCCTTTGCCAAGCCTAAGCCTTGAAAATCTTGAGGATTTTTCTGAAAATCAGCTTGTTATGATTTTGGATCAAGTGTCAGATCCTCATAATGTGGGGGCTATTTTGCGCACTTGTGCTGTTTTTGGCGTCAAAGCCCTTATTTTAACGGACCGGCATGCGCCCAATGAATCGGGTGTGCTTGCCAAAACAGCCTGTGGCGCACTTGAGCATGTTGCAATGATGCGCGTGACAAATTTAGCCCAAGCGCTGACAACGCTTAAGAAAAAAGGGTTTTGGACCGTGGGCCTTGCGGAATCAGGGAAAAAAACGCTTTCAAGCATAAATTGGAAGGGGAAAATGGCCATTATCATGGGCGCAGAGGGCGACGGAATGCGCGATCTGACACAAAAACATTGTGATCTCCTCGCACACCTTGAGACGTCGCCTGAGTTTACCACACTGAATGTCTCAAATGCGGCAGCCATTGCCCTTTATGAAGGATTTAAGGGGCAGAGACTCTAGGTCCCTGCCTCTCTCCTAGAGTTTTAGAAACTAAAATCCCAAAATAGTTTTGTATTTTTCTTTTTGTTCTTTATTTCTGGGCAGGCCATCCAACCTAACTCTTTGGCCAAATGCTTTAAAGGCATCCAGCTTTCTGGCTTTTTTAGCCCATGTCTTTGCATCCTCAACGGAATACACGCTACTGTTCATCAACTTTGTATACTGAGAACAAAGCTCATCTTTATCATCTTGAGGCTCAAGCTTTGGCGGCATGAGATCATTAATAAGCTTTTCTACTTTTTCTAATTGTTTATTGTTCATTTTCTTAACGGCCTTTATCACACGTGTCAGCCGTTCTTCTTTTTCATTATCATCCGAATCTGACGCCTGGGCAAGTGGCGCACAAAGAAGGGAGAATGCCGTGATTAAAAGAAAAAATCTAAACTTGTTGCTCGTTGCTCGTTGCTCGTTGCTCGTTGCTTGTCATAAGGTTACTCCATTTTTAAGATGATCACATATGCATAATATTTATGCACATACGTCAATATACAGTGAAAAAATTAAAATAATATGAATGATTAAAATAATTTTAGGAATCACGTCTTTCAAGAGAGCGTACAAGGACAATCGCAACACCGTAAAGAAAAATGAGAGGCAGTGCCAGCGCCAGCATACTAAAAAGATCGGGCGGCGTGATGATCGCCGCAAGCGTGAAAATCCCCACCACGGCCAAGCGCCATTTGTCGATGAGACTGCGCGCAGTTAAAAATCCCGCACGGCCAAGAAGTGCTAGAACAATAGGAAGTTCAAAGCACACACCAAACGCAAGAATGAGGCGCATGACAAAACTAAGATACTCATTAACTTTTGCCTCGAGCTGAATCGCAAGCATCGTGTCCGTCGCAGGGGATTCAAAACTGAGGAAAAAACTATAGGCGGAGGGAAACACAACGTAATAGGCAAAGGCTGCTCCGATAAAAAAAAGCAAGGGCGTTGCGATGATAAAAGGAAGAAAGACTTTTTTTTCCTTTAGGTAAAGTCCAGGCGCAATAAATCGCCAAAGTTGCGCGGCGATAAGGGGAAATGTGATAAAAAACCCCGAAAATAATGACACTTTAAGATAAGTGAGAAAAGCTTCTGTCAGGCCCGTATAAATGAGTTTGCGATCCTGTCCTTGGAGTAATTGTGTAAGGGGTGCCACCAAAAATTCAAAAAGCGTTTGCGAGAAATAATAACTCACCCCAAAAGCAACGGCGAAAATTCCAAGGCAATACATCAAACGCTGCCTAAGTTCAATCAAATGAGCAATGAGGGGCTGGGGCGTATCAAGGGGTTCCTCACACACCTCAAAATGATCATCAACAACGCTTAGCTCTGTCATAGTAGAATTCTCAACGGGAGTCGTTTGTCTTTTCATCATTGATCTCAACCGATGCTGCGTTAATGTGCTCGTGGAGAAGGGACTGAAGCGCTTTGATTTTCGCCGCCCATTTTCCAAGTGTTTTAAAAAGAAGGATAAGCTCCTTTGGCCCTAAAAAAATAAGCGCGATAATTGCGAGAACAAAAAATTCTGACCAGGCAAAATCAATCATGGTGGTCAATAATCGTCGTCTTTATCGGTGCTTTTTCGTCGCGCGGAGTGGACGAAGGATCAGGCGTTTTATCCCCCTCCCTCATCCCTTCTTTAAAAGCTTTGAGTCCTTTAGCAACATCCCCCATAATCTGAGGAATTTTCCCCGCACCAAAAATAACAAGCACGATCACTAAGAGTAAAATTAAATGCCCCATGCTCATGCCCATCGCTCAATTCCTTTATGTGTTATTTTTTCACAGTCAAAGTACCACAAATGCACGTGCCACATCAATTAATCTCTATTTTTTAAGATGGAGATACACGGAGTGAATGGTCTTTTTTGTATTTTCATTGTTGAAATCGAGTTTATCAGAAAATTTTCTACCGGCATCTAAATAGCCTATGGTTTCGATATTATCTGGACTCAAGCCATTTTCCTCTATTTTAGAAATCAAATCACCCGTTGTAAAGTAATGAAAGGATTTTGAAGACTCCATATTCATTTGAATTTGATTATGGCCGACAATCTTTGCAGAGGATTCATCATGTGTGCTTTTCCATTCGGTGGGAGAATATTTGTCGATATCTTTCGGTGTTGAATAAACTGTCCCTGTTTCCTTTCTAAGCTTCATGTTCTCAGCAAATCCCCCATCATAATGGGGCTCAAGAACCATTGTATATTTTTTTGTCGTAAGAATATGCCCCGGGTTTTTGATGTTATTTTTCATATTTTTAAGGTACTGCTTAATAACACCGTTGTTCCCAGCAGGAGCTTGCGCCGTGATAAACACATCACCACCATAGATTTTAATATGATCAGAGATCGTTTTCATGAAAGTGTCAAACTGCTTTGGCGTGAGCAAGTGAATAACATTAAAAGCCACAAAGGAAAGGGGCTTTTTGTATTTCTCCTGCTTTAGAAGGCTTGGAAGTTGAATAATCGCATCGCCATTAATAATATTATAACGCCCCGACACCTTAATTCCCGTTGTTTCACTGTATTTTTGGATAGTTTTTTGAAGTTCCTCCGCCGCTTTCTTCTCAAACTCAATCGCCGTTATTTTAATTTTATTTTTAAGCAAAAGAATTCTAGGTGTCATTCCCCTAGCACCAGGACCAACCTCGATCATATCGTTCCTGCTTTTGTTGATAATGTCCAGCGTCTTCCAGTGAAAGGGTGTGAGAAGGTTCATATTATATCCTTGATCCCTGTTAGGATCAGAGGGGATTTTCACATTAGCTTCTTCGTTTATCAGAAGTTTCATGACTTTTTCGAAATTTTCTCCAAATAACGCATATGGATCGGGTGTATGCTTTTTATCAAGGCCTGTTAGGGTTTTTTTAATGTCTTTTTGGTCTTCTTTTCCCTCCACCGTCATCGGGAGTTCATTTTTATTTTCTTCGTAAGAGTTTTTATAAACCTCCTTAATGTTCCCGCTCAGCTCTTTATTATTGAAATTATAAAGATTGCTTTCGTATTTTAATTTGTTGAGATCTGTATTTTTAAGGTCTTTATCCAGATTTTTAATTTCATTAAATTTATCAAGATTCAAATTATTATTTACTGATACATAAGAGGGATTTAAGCAAGTATTATTGCTGTTTGTTAAATTAACATAAATATCCTTTCCGAACCCAGAGCAAATCCCAGACTCTATGGACACAGCAAACATCAGCGATGTGAGTAGAAAAACTTTTTTCATTTTAATGCATTATTTTTAAGTGATTAATAATGCTATTTTTATATTATATTTTACTTTTTATCAATTCTATTGTTTCATGAACCCCATAAATAGCGATAAAAGACCCAAAGCGCGGCCCCTCTTTTTGCCCTAAAAGCACCTCATATAGCGTGCCAAACCACGCGCGAAGCTCTGGATAATCATGGCGTTTGCCGACCTCGAACACAATGGTTTGAAGCGCTTGCTCCTCCGCATCAGGAGATGTTTTTTCAAGCTCCACAACAAGGTCATGAAGAGCGAGTTGATCAACTGCCGTGGGTAATTTATAGTGCTTATGAGGCGCAATAAAATCATGATAATACTTCACCGCGTGGTGAATCAGTTGATCTAAATAGGGGTGCGTCTCTGCTGAGGCTTCCTTCGCGTGCTTGCTGACAAATCCCCACAAAATAGCGGGATCCTCTGAGTTTACGACAGATGCAAGGTTGAGCAAAATATTAAAACTAATGGGCGAATGAATCGCATTCGGACGCTTGCCCTGATGAATATGATAAAAGGGATTGTCTAATTTTTCCGCCTCCCCCTGCGTATCATATTTTGATAACTGCGAAAGATATTCATCCACATTTTTAGGAATTACATCAAAGTACAAACGTTTAGCCTTGTGGGGCGATTGAAACATATAGTACGAAAGGCTTTCCTGGGGCGCATAAGCGAGCCACTCATCAATCGTCAGACCATTGCCCTTGGACTTAGAAATTTTTTGCCCCTGCTCATCAAGAAAAAGCTCATAGGTAAGACTTGCAGGTGGCGTCCCGCCTAAAATGCGGCAAATTTGCGTTGAAAGTTTGACAGAATCAATAAGATCCTTTCCACTCATCTCATAATCCACATCAAAAGCAGCCCAACGCAGTGCCCAATCCACTTTCCACTGAAGCTTACAATTACCCCCCGTCACAGGCACTTCAATATATTTACCGCTATGAGGATCGGGATACGTCACTGTACCCGCAGCACTATCGCGCTTAATAATGTGCACTTGAAGCACAATACCCGTCTCAGGACAAATAGGGAGAAACGGACTATAGGTTGCTTGCCGTTCCGCACGAAGGCTTGGCATCATCACATCCATAATCGCATCATAGTGCACGAGTACTTTTTTGAGCGTTTCATCAAAGCGACCGCTTGTATACCAATCCGTTGAACTTTGAAATTCATACTCAAAGCCAAAGGAATCTAAAAACCGACGCAGCATGGCGTTATTATGGTGACCAAAACTTTCACAACATCCATAAGGATCAGGAACCTTTGTCAGAGGCTTGCCTAAGTGTTCTTTCAACATTTCTTGATTTGGAACATTATCAGGGACTTTTCGAAAACCATCCATATCATCGGAAAAAGCAAAAAGCCTTGAGGGAATATCCGATAATTTTGAAAAAGCATGACGCACCATGGATGTGCGCAACACTTCGCCAAAAGTGCCAATATGGGGCAATCCCGAAGGCCCATAGCCTGTCTCGAACAAAACATAGCCCTTTTCCGGTTTTTTCCCACCAAGGCGCTCTAAAACTTTTTTTGCTTCAACAAAGGGCCATGTTTTTGCGTTCTGATAATTCATTTTTTTGTGCTTTTTAATCTGAGTGTGGGCCCTATTATACAATGTTCAAAAAAAATGAGAAGTGTAACTTTTTTAAAAGCGCAAAGGGTAATTGAATACTCTGCCATTATTTTTTATATCTGAGGAGTAATTTACAATGGAGTTTATTTTATGAGAAAAATATTTTTATCCCTTTTAACATTTTCCTTTATGACGCCTTTGTGTGCGTTGGAGAAAAATGCGCTCACGCAAGAAAAAAAAAAGATATTAAGAATTACAAACTTATCATGGAGGATAAAGAAGAATTGCCCATCCATTATGTCACCATGAACAACAAAAAAGAAAGGGAGAAGAAAAAATTATTGAAAACGAGTGAAGATTTCCTGCTATTCCTTCTTGATAAAAAGTGCACAAAAATCGATCTCCATCGGAAAATAACAGACGGCACGATAGTCTCAGAGATTATCAACGATGATCTTTATCAAAAGAAATCAAAAATCTTTGAAAAATATAAAAATATTATTACCTACCTTTCAAGCACACCAGAGCCCTTCAAGGATTACCAGAATTTTCATCCGATTCCACAAAAGGGACTGGGGATTTCAGACAAATGCCCTCTCTATACAGGAGGTACGAAAGAGTGCGTCAGCATTGCAGGGCACAATAAGAAAACTGGAAAAATTTTTCTGACACATATTGACCGTGGCACAAACCCAAATTCGGTTTATGAAAAGATGAAAGTCTTTCAAGGAGATTCGGATCCAAGTCAAGTAACCTATACACTTTTTTCACTCTATCAATCCTCATTGCTCTTAGATATCGCTGACACAATAAAAAAGAATAATAATCATTTAGATAAAATTTATACAACACCCTCATTCTCTGAATTTAAGCCTACAGGAGAGAAAAATAAAAGCTGGGGTGTTCCATTTATACCCAAAGGAGACGGCGATGCTTATATGAGCATCGTAGAAATACGCGAACTTTCCATAGCATTTGCGATTGATTTGAAGGGAAAAGTATCTTTTGGAGCTCTTCCGCTTAAGGATTTTACCGATCATGTTAATAAGGCCAACACAAAGAATGAAAGCCTAACCATCAGTTGGTTTTTTGTGGCTAAGTTCATGAAAGATCTCAAAGAAAATCACGATATCGTAGATTTTTCAGACGGGCTCAAGAACTAAAATGTGAACGATAAAGGGGCATCACAGCCCCCCCTTTACCATTTTTAGCGATAATAAAATTTGCGATTAGGCTTCTTCGTCCTCATCACTCAAATCCTCATCAGCATCGTCAGCTTCTTCATCACTCTCATCAAGCTCTTCATCATCTTTGAAAAGAGAGGACGATGCCTCGTCATGTGCACTGCCTGTCATATCCTCATCGAAATCATTTTCCTCAACGAACCCAACACGTTGCATGCCGCGCACAACATTTTCCTGAAGAGAAGGAGCATCAACAGTTCTTTCAGCAATTTCACGCAGCGCAATCACAGGATCTTTATCGTTATCGCGAGAAACCGTAATGCTGGCTCCTCCGGAAATTTCCCGTGCACGTCGTGCTGCTAAAATCACAAGATCAAAACGATTGGGAACAACTTCAATACAATCTTCAACGGTAACGCGCGCCATAGAACTCTTTCAAAAAAACAAGCTAGTATCACGCATTCTAGCGCAATGCATCTTTTTTTTCAAGAAACAAACACCCTCTATTTTTTATCCGACCTAGCATCGGAGTGTGGATAAGTTTCTTTGATAAAAAAGACAAATCCCCAGGAAATAAGAAGGCAAATCGGCAAGGCGATCATCGCTGTTTGATACGCATCTAGGCCATAAAGACGCGTTCCCCCATCACTTAGTTTGCCATCCCAAGCAAAATCGAGAAAGGCCCCAAGAAGCGGCTGAAAGACAATGCCACTCAACATCACAACGGTATTTGTAAATCCTACAGACGTTGCGCTAAGTTCACTGGGATTAATTTCCTGGTTAAGGGCAAAGCAAATAACCTGGGCTCCTGCACAAGCGCCTGTAATAAAAAGCAAAGATTCCATCATCCAAATGGGCACAGGGAGATAAATGGCTGCAATAAAAGCAATGGTTGCCAAAAAAGAACCAAGGAACATAACCTTGCGACGGCTTTGAAAGTAATTCGAGAGCAAAGCTATTCCTGGTGCACCAACACCTTTGCCAAGAATAAGCATGACGCTAATACTTGCAGCCTCCGCATTATCAAGACTATATTTTTTCATAATATAAGGAATCGCCCAAAGCTCGGAAAAAACAGAAACAGGAACATAGAAAAAGCATCCATAAAGAGAGACAAGCCACGTTTGCTTGCTGCGCACCAAAACACCAAGGTCTTGAAGAATGCTTGAGTTCGACGCTGGCTTGCTCTCTCCTTTTGTTTCAGTGGGCGTATTCTTAATGACAAACCAACAAAGTGCTGTCACAGCAACGCCAAAGATCGCTGTCCAAAACATGGCTTCGCGCCAGCTCAGACTATTCACAAAAAGTGCAAAAGGCTTTCCGACAAGATACCCCCCTGTTGTAATTCCAATCATCGTTGTCATACCCGAAAGCACAGCAAAATACTTTGGAGGAAACCAATCCGAGACAAGCTTCAGCGTGCTCAAAAAAGCGCAAGCCGATCCTGCCCCCATAACAAAGCGTCCAGCTTGGGCTAAGAAAAGATCATGTGCATAGGAAAACATAAACGTTCCAATTACACAGAGGGCGCAGGAAAGGGTAATCACAAGACGTGCGCCAAGCCTATCCACAATGAGTCCACAAGGAATCTGTAAAGGGGTATAAGCGTAATAGTACATAGAGGATAAAATCCCCAAAGACGTTGTCGTCATCGCAAAATCCTGCATCAGCTGCTCGGTCATAATGCTTGGCGATGCACGCAATACATACTCATAAAGATAAAAAAAAGCCGCGATAAACCACACCATCCACCCGCGAGAAGTGGGTTTTATATCATCCTTTTTTGATGCACTCATTTCGGGATCACTTTCCTTTTCAAGGGCCACTGCGGCTTTCATCTACACCTCAATTCTTTTTCAATCACTCTCCCGCCATTCTCTACATTAAAGCAGGAAAAATCTAAACAATACGTTAACGCACCTCTGAATTTACACATTATTGCGCAAAAAAAGATAGAATAAAAATGATCACGGTGGTGCTTGAGCTTAAGAATACGGCTCTATCCATAGCGCCCACAGAGTGATTACAAATTATTTCGGATAGGTCTCTTTGACATATTTTAAGATAAACCACGAGGCAAAAAGGCAAAGAGGCACAGGACTCAACGCTATTTGATAGGCGTAGTTCGTATAAAGAGGAATCCCTTCGGCTGTGCGCGTGCCATCCCATACAAAGTCAAGGAGATACCCCAAAAGCGGCTGAAAAATAATACCACTCACCATCACAAGGGTGTTAGTAAATCCAATCGTTGTGGCACTTGTTTCGGGCGGATTAATTTCCTTAGCCGCGGCAAAATAAAGAATCTGACCCCCTGCGATAAACCCTGTGACAAACAAAAGTCCAAAGGTAAGATTCAAGGGAATGATGGGGCAGTAGACAATAAATAAAAAGAGGAGAGCCGTGAGAATAGCTGACGCTCCCATGATTTTAATGCGGCTTTGTACTTTATCTGAAAGCCAAGCTGAGGCAGGGCAGCCAAGGGCCATTCCAATAAAAACCATCACACTTGCCGAAGACGCTGTCTCGTTATTAATCCCATGGAGTTGCATTAAATAAGGTGTTCCCCAAAGCTCTGCAAAGGCTGAAAGGGGCAAATACATGAAACATCCATAAAGACCAATCAGCCAGCTTTGAGGATTGCTTGCCACAACTTTTAAACCCGAGAGAAGCGTTTGCCTCGAGGTCTCTTCTGTTGCAAGGTGTAAAATAGGTTTTTTTGAATCTTTTTTATCGCGCACAAAAAGCCACGCGGTGAGCGTCACGCACACACCTGCCGCAGCCGCAATCATCATCGCATCGCGCCAACCATAACTATTGACAATCACAGCAAAGGGCTTGCCTCCAAAGGTCCCACCGAGTGTTCCCATACCCATTGTGATAGAAGTCAAAAGCGCAAATTTGCGAGGAGAGAACCACTCAGCCGCGATTTTTGCCGTACTTAAGTAAGCACATGCTGATCCAGCTCCCATTAAGAAACGGCCGAATTCTGCATAGGCAAGATTATCGCTCCTTGCGAAAAGAACACAACCTACTGTGCAAAAAAGAGAGGAAAACGTGACAACACGCCGCGCACCGAGCTTATCAACAATCACACCACAGGGAATCTGCAGCGGCACATATGCATAATAATAAAAAGAAACAAGCACGCCCAAAGACGCGGATGTAACGCCAAAATCCTGCATAAGCTCATTGGTCATCACACTGGGCGAAACCCGTAATATATATTCATAAAGGTAAAAAATCGCCGCAGATATCCAAATAATCCACGCCTTCCAATGATTGTCAGGAGTTAGCAATTTTTTCTCAGAAGAGTCACTATGATGAAGGGCCCCATCCATTGTGTATTTTCGCGTACTTTCAGGCATGCAACTAAGCTTTTTGTAATATAATTATAATGTCTAGCCTAAGCCTATTATCTAATTACACTTTTGTCCAACAGATAATGCACGATTTTTGTATATTTTTATCGAAGATGTTGCACTAAGGACAACAATCGCTTGGATCTATTGCACAAGAAAAAAGTTTTTCCTCATAAGATATCCTTGCATTTACGCCATTATTTTTATATAGTGTGTCTAATTTTTATATCTAAACGGAGAACAAAATGAGTGCGCAAGAAACGCTTGCAATGAAAAAACGTGATGCTTTTGGCACAGGAGCTGCCCGTGAATGCCGCCGTAGTGGTATGGTTCCAGGGATTATTTATGGTGCGGATAAAGCGCCCGAGGGAATTGCTGTGGATCCAAAAACACTGTCGAAAGAACTTCATAAATCTGGGTTTTTTTCCCGTGTTTTCCACCTCGATATTGATGGTCATAAGCAACAAGCCCTTGTGAAAGATATTCAATTGCACCCCGTCACCGACATGCCGTTGCACGTCGACTTTATGCGCGTGGTCAAAGGAACAAAAATTCGCGTGAGCATTCCTATTCATTTTATTAATGAGGACAAAGCGCCTTTGCTCAAGCGTGGCGGCGTTTTGAACATCGTTCGCCATAGCCTAGAGATTACAGCGCCTGCGGATGCTATGCCAGAATCCTTTACCGTCGATCTTTCAGCGCTTGATCTCTCCAAAGGTATTCACCTGAGTGATTTAACAATGACTTCAGGTGTTGCAGCTGCTTACCCAGCGCGCGATAATACCCTTGCAACAGTGGTTATGCCAAAAGAAGAGAAAAAAGAAGAAGCTGAATAGTTTTTTCATGCGAGGATACGGGGCCGCTCGTGGCTCTCGTGTTCTCGTTTTTTATCTATTGTCACTCGACTCTTTTTTTGGATTTTCTATGATCATTTTTCTTAATGGTTGCTCAAGTGCTGGAAAATCCACAATTGCAAAAGCCCTCCAATTTCTCTCTGACAAACCGCTCTTATGCCTCGGTATCGACACATTTCTTGATATGATGCCCCGTCATTATATTGGCATGGGCAAAAAAGCGGCCGAGGGCATTCATTTTATTCCGGATCAAACTGAACAAGGCGAGCCGCTTATTCATATTGAGTGTGGTGCGTATGGCAAAAAATTTATGAATGCGGTGGCCCCCGTTGTTAAAGCACTTGCTGATCAAAATCTTGATCTTATTCTGGACGAGGTGCTGATTGATGAGGCGCATCTGATTAATTATGCAGACGCGTTAAAAGATCATACCGTGTATTTTATTGGCGTGCACTGCGCACTTGAGATCTTAGAGGAACGCGAGATGCTGCGCGGTGACCGCTCCCTAGGCCTTGCGCGCGCCCAAATTAATTGTGTTCACGCACTTACATTTTTTTATGATTTTGAGGTTGACACAACACACACCTCGTCCATGACATGTGCAAAAAATATTTTGGCCTTTATTCAGGGCAACCCAAATCCTACGTCTTTTGAAACATTGCGGGAAAAAAGTTGAGCCATTTTTTCTCGCTAGGATTTTAGTGCAAGCATAACTTTTCTGGTCTAAGCTACAGTTAAACCTTCCAAAGCCCCTCCATAATCGTCACAGCTTTACCCTTAAGATGCACACGATCCTTTTCAATAGAAAGATGAATTTCGCCCCCTCTTGCACTTAATTGATAAGCTTTAAATGTTGTTTTCTTAAGCTTTTTTTGCCAATAATCGGCGAGTTTACAATGCGCCGAACCTGTCACAGGATCCTCGTCTACGCCCACGCGCGGAGCAAAAAAGCGCGATACAAAATCATAATGCTGACTTTTTGCTGTTACGATAATACCACGTGCATCGATGGTATTCAGTGCCGCAAAATCCGGTGTAAGATTTTTCAGAACCTCTTCGCTCTCTAACAAAACAATCACATCATCATGGGCTTGAACAGCCTCGATCACATGCTCTTCTGCACCAAGTGCTTGCGCCAAAAAAGTATGATCTATCACAGGGCCCGTTGGTTGGAGTGGGAAATCGAGAATAAAAAAATCATCCTCCCGCGTGACAAAAAGAGGGCCAGAAAGCGATTCCAGCTGTATTTTATTGTGCGTGAAAAGCCCTTGCTCATAGAGCGTATGACACGCCGCCAGTGTTGCATGACCGCATAAACGCACCTCCACAGCGGGTGTCATCCAGCGAATATGAAAATGATTTCCCCCAAGAGGTTTGACAAAAGCTGTTTCCGAAAGATTGAGTTCAGCCGCGATGTTTTGAGCATCCGCGGGAAAATCATCAACAATCATCACTCCCGCTGGATTTCCGCCATAAGCTTTATGTGTAAATGCATCAACAATCCAAATTTTTCGTGCCATTTTCACTTCCTCTTTGTATTCATTCTGTTTTATATTGAGCATGGATAATATAACAAAGTAAAGAAAATTTTATGAAAAAAATTCTATCAATCTCTTTTCTTGCACTGTCTTTGTGCACAAACATTTATGCTTCGAATCATTATATCCCTTCTTTTGAAGACGTGGAGGGCGCAAAGAAAAAACTTATTGAGGCCAAGGATAGATACCCTACTTTGAATGATATTGATATCTTTATCGTGGGGATAGAAAAAGGGACTCCAGAAGCACTCGATCTCTTTATTGAAAGAAAGAAAAAAGACTTAGGAGGTATAGAGCTATCCGAAAAGGAGTGGCTGATTCAGTTTCACACGTGGAGTGAGAATATTACAAAAAACCTTAAGTCCATAAGTGAGCCTTCCTATGGTTTGCTTCAAGGCATTTCTCTTTATTATCAGCATCAAAGAGAGCAGGAGGAAAAGGACTTCAAAGAAAATTTTTTTGCAGATCCTTTATTAAAGAAAAATATTTTCATCACTAACAGTGAAAGGAAAAAAGGATACAATCCTAAAAATGTTTATAAAACACCCAATCAAACCAACTATTTTGATGAGAACTATCCACCAATTATTCCCTGTATCTTTGAAGAAGATAAATTAAAATCATATCTTATTGGTCTTATTATTAAAACTGTTGACCCGCTTAATCTTTTGAATGAATCTGAAAAAACACTTGTCAGGCTTCAGTATCAAGAACTTCCACCTAAGACACTCTATGAGATATTAAAGGAGTGTTATCAAAAAAAGAAAAAGAAGATCTAGTACACTTTTTAAAAGACATTCTCCTTTAGGAGAGAGGGGCGAATATGCTAGAATCGCGAGATATAATCCATTTTTTCTCTCGTTGACTATGCTTGATATTAAACGTATTCGCCAAAATCCTTCCCTCGTTGATCATACTATGAAACGACGGGGGTCTTCTGCACAACCTTCTGTGATTATTCTCGAACTGGATGAAAAACTCCGCGCAGAACAGACGCGCATGCAAACAATTCAAGCGGAGCGTAATCGCCTCTCCAAAGAGTTTGGTCAGCTCAAAAAAAATGGCGCAGATACCTCAGCCAACATCAAGGCATCGGAAAATCTGAAAGAAGACCTTACTGATGCGGAAACAAAAGCCAAAGCTTTTGAAGAAGAGCTTACCCACTATATGGCAATGCTGCCTAATATTTTGCTGGAGGATGTTCCAGACGGCAAAGACGAGTCCGATAATGTTCTCACACGCACGTGGGGTGAACCTAAAAAATTTGACTTTGAGCCTAAGCCCCATGATGAGCTTGGCGCCCTTTTGGGGCAAATGGATTTCGAGCGGGCAGCCAAGATATCCGGCGCACGCTTTGTTGTCCTTTATGGGATGCTTTCAAAGTTAGAGCGCGCTCTTGCACGGTTTATGATCGATACACACACGACTGAGTTTGGGTATATAGAGGTTTCACCGCCTTATCTTGTTCTTGAGCAAACCCTTTATGGCACAGGCCATCTTCCCAAATTTCGCGAGGATATGTTTGCGACGAATTCAGGCCATATGCTCATTTCTACAGCAGAAGTATCCCTCACAGCGCTTGTAAAAGATGAGATTATTAATAACGATAAGCTGCCCTTGCGTTTGTGTGCCTATAGTCCTTGTTTCCGTGCTGAAGCGGGAGCAGCAGGTAAAGATACAAAGGGGATGATTCGCCAGCATCAATTTACCAAAGTGGAGCTTGTGAGCCTTACGCGCCCTGACCAAACAAATGACGAGCATGAGCGGATGACAAAGGCAGCTGAAACAATTTTACAAAAACTAGAGCTTCCCTATCGCGTTATCACCCTTTGTTCCGGTGACATGGGCTTTCAATCTCAAAAAACCTATGACCTAGAAGTGTGGCTGCCGAGTCAAAAAACCTACCGCGAGATTTCCAGTTGTTCTCAATGTGGTGATTTTCAAACACGTCGGTTGAATGCCCGCTACCGTGGTGAGGATGGTAAGCCAGCCTTGCTGAATTCCCTCAATGGGTCAGGTCTCGCCGTGGGACGCACCCTCGTTGCCGTTCTAGAGAACTATCAAAACGCCGATGGATCGATCACGATTCCGAAGGCTCTTGTTCCTTATATGGATGGGTTGACACGTGTTGAGACGCTTAGGAATCCGATAGGGTAAGGGAAATTTTGAACCCTAGTCAATTTCTCTAGGGCGGCTCATGCAGAGTTAGCACATTTTGAGGTTTTTCCATTGTGATTAGCCCCTCATGGAGCATAAATTTTCCTTTCCTGAGAGTATTTTAGGTGGATCTTTAAAGGATAAAGAGGAAAATTTTCGAGTTTTAATGCTATTTTTTTCTCTCAGAAATGGATTTTCACGACACATTTTTTGAAATTTCGAGGGTTTTTCATGAAAAATGGGGAAGATAATGAGGATTTTTCAAATTTTTTGACGATTTTCGCAAAAATAATTGTGCTGAAGGGAGCTGAATTCAAGGGTTCTTGTCTCCTTAAGGGGTGGCGGTACGAAGATTGTACGCATTTTTTAGAAAAATTTTCCCTTCTTAACAGTCGTATGGAACTAGGGTTTTTCGGGCAAAAAAGGGCTTTTTTGACCCAGTATTTTGAAATTTTCGATAAGATCCATTGTATTTTTTGCTAAAAAAAGGGGTTTTTCATGAAAAATAGTGTATTTTTTGGATGGTTAGGCGATTTTTGAGGCGAATTTTCGATGAAAAGGGTGCTTTTTTGACCGAGATTTTGTGGTTTTTGAGTATTTTAGTGGCATTTCGCAGGAATTTTCGCTTTCTGAACAAGATTTTCTGTGTTTTTCATGTAAAAAATGGGCTTTTTTGGCGAGAAAAATAGTAAATTGAAGCTTTTATCTCCTGATTTGACGCATTATTGTCGGTTAAAAGCATGATTGGATATCCGCCTTTTTCTTTGAAAATAGCCCTTTTTAGGGTCCATTTGGGGAATTTTCGAGGGTTTTTCGTGAAAAATGGGGCTATTTTTGTGCGACTAGATTTTCCTTCGAAAATCCTATTTTTTTCGCTATTTTGTGTGTTTTTCGGGCAAAAAATAGCTTTTTTAACGCATTAGGCGTGATAATAGGTGAATTTTTAGGATTTTAAGGCGAATTTTCCTGGATATAACGC
>JAKBAR010000038.1 GCA_021808925.1 Pseudomonadota bacterium
GTCTCGCAACCTGTGCCACAGCTGAGCATTACACCTCCTGCTACGGCTGCAGCAGTTCCTATCAACATTAATGTGAATCCAGGAGATGTCAATACAAGTGACGGTTTAACAACACTTGGAGGGCTTCTTTTTAACAATAAAGATATGCAAGCAGATGGTAAAGGGCCAGGAAATTTTCAAGGGTTTCAATGGGACAATGCCGGCAATGGTATTGTGAGTTATGATAACGGTGAAACGCAAATTATTTGTCGTTTGCCGTTGATTACTTTTAAATCAATGAATAATTTAGTCGAGGGTTCAGGCGGCGTTTTCTATGCATCGAACGACGCAGGACCGTATACCATTCGTTTTCCTGCACAGGGAGAAATATACCCTTCTGCGGTTGAAGGATCGACGGCAAGTGCCACAGACACGTACGTAGGTATGGCCCAAGATGGCAAACGTTTTAATGCCTGTATCGGCGGTCTTGGAAAAACGATTGCCATGCTCGATGTTCTCGAAAATTTGCTTAGCCGAGGTTAGTTCTCTCAAAGATACTAAAGCTTTGACGGAATGATATTCTTTTCTTTATCCTCATAAAGAGGGATTATTTTTCCGTCTTTGTAGTCCATAACGATAAAGGCTGCAGAAAAAACCTGATTTTCTTTGCTCTTATCATCATTAGTGTTTTGTGAGGACTTCTTATACCCCTCAACAATACATTTAATCGATGTGTTATCATGAGGATAAAGTGTTGCCCAAAGCTCAAGAATATTCCCCGCACTCATAATATCATCATGAAGTGTAATATGAGACTCTTTGATCATAAAGTTTGTCTTTTTCTTAAGGAGATTCAGTGCTTCAAAAGCAGTATGACGCGCATATTCAAAAAGATTCGGCTTCGATAACTTCTTATGCTCATTAAGATTATCCTTATCTATTGTTTTTGTATCCATGAGGTAACATAATCCCAATTCTATTTTTTTCTCTGGCTCTTTTTTCTCTGAAAACCCAAGATTTTGTTTGTTCAAAGGAAGAGAGTGTGCCTTACCATTCTTATACTGAACAAACGTAAAGAGTCCTTTTACCACAGGAATAGGGTTTTCAACATTCTTTCGTCCACATATACCTACAAAAAGACAATCCATAGAAGTCTTTCCCGTGCGCACAATTTTCACATAAATAGAAAGTTCATCGGCAACTTTAATTTCTTCAATAAAATCAATCTCAGATCGTAGTGTCGCAACATCTCCTCCACAATATTGTCGAAGCGTATTGACGATGCCATTATCAATACGCGTAAAAATAGCTGGTCCTGATGCGACATTATTTTCATTAAGGTCTTTTGGCATTATCTTGATACGCTCTCCAAGATACCATTCTCCAAATTTCGGTGTTTTTTTCCCCAGTTTTTCTATTTCCGTCTCATCGATAGAAAAAGTTTCTTTTTTTGTTTTCTTTTCAGACTTCTTATCAATCAAATCAGTGCTTGCCAAGATTTGTGTTATCATTGCTGTTGTAAGTAAGAGTATTCTCATCATTTTATTAAAATTTTCCTTTCAAAGTTTGTCTAAAATTTCACTTAAAACTACTCACAAGACTGCTGCACAAAAGATACCATCCATCCACAAGCACAAAGAAAATTACTTTGAAGGGGAGTGATATCATCACAGGGGGCAACATCATCATACCCATCGCCATGAGAATAGAGGCCACGACAAGGTCAATGACAAGAAAGGGGAGAAAGATTAAAAAACCAATCTCGAAAGCACGACGGAGCTCGCTAATGATAAAAGCTGGAACAACGATTTTATAAGGAAGAGATTCCCCCTCATGAGGCGGCTCAATTTTAGCAATATCCATAAAAAGTTTGAGGTCTTTCTCGCGAATGTTTTTAATCATAAAATCACGCAGCGGCACAAAAGCTTTATCAAACGCTTTGGCCTCGTCAATCTTTTCCTCAATAAGTGGCTTAATACCTTCGTCGTAAGCTTTCTCCAGTGTCGGCGCCATGATAAAGATCGTTAGGAAAAGCGCAAGGCTTGCTAAAACAACGTTGGGAGGCGACTGCTGAAGCCCAATAGCGTTGCGTAAAAAGGAAAACACAATCACGATCCTGGTAAAAGAGGTCACCATGATGACAATAGAGGGCGCTAAACTTAGAACGGTAAACGCGATGAGGAGTTGAATAATCCGCCCTGTCATGCCTGAAGAATTCCCAAGATCAAGGGTTAAGGATTCTGCAAAAACAGGTGTTGTTGCACCCAAAGCAACCATAAAAAGAAAAAAGAATAAAAGGAAAAATCTACGCACGTTTGCTATCGAGTGTCACAATCGAGGCAAACTTTTTCTCCTCGCTGTGCCCTTCCAGGCTATGATTTTCTAAGGCTGCGAAGTGATCATTATGAGGGCCCACAATATAGATATATTTTTTGCCACAAAGACTCATGATCATGGCGCGACGCTTTGTGTCAATCAAAAGACTTTCCTCGATTTTTAATAGCTCTTGTTTGTGAAATTTGTGCTGCATACGTTTTAAAAGAACAGACCCTAAAATCATAACCGCGACAAGGGCGATCAAAATACACAAAGCGTTGACATAATCGACAAACATTATTTTTTCCTAAAACGATTATAAGCACTGGCGGCTTGTTTGTGCGTTGTGCGATCTTGCAAATCCATTTGAAGCGCCGCTGCTTGTTTTTGAACATTATCCAAGTGTTCTTTTAAAAATAATTGAAGCTGACGCAATGTGGGAAGAAGCGGCTCTCGCTCGTCACTTGAAAGTTCCGCTGTTTTTCTGAGTAAAATCTCCATGCGGTCTTGAAGCTCTAGAAAATTCTTCTCATCATCGGGAACAGTGCGAAAATCCGAATCGAGCTTTTCGAGCGCTTGTTTCAATTGGTCGCGCGTCATTTTAAAATTTTATTAAAATGCTAACTATAAAAAGTCTAACAGCTGCTTTCTTTTTGTCAAAGAAAAATCTTAAAGACCCTTCCTACTTTAATCCATGAGAATACAAAAGAGATTCCTCCGTTCAAAATGTAAAACACCTAAGAATATTCTCTCTGCACCTTGAAGAGCGTAGACTTTTTCTTTATGATGGAGCGTATTCATTAAAAAATATAAAGCACATGACCTACCCCTTTAAAAAATATGAGCAAAAATGGCAAAAAAAATGGGCGGAGGCACGCACGTTTGAATTTGAAGAAGATGCAAATCGTGAAAAAGCCTATATCCTTGAAATGTTTCCCTATCCCTCGGGAAAACTTCATATGGGGCATGTGCGAAACTATACGATTGGCGATGCGATCACACGTTTTTTAAGGCATCGTGGTCGCAATGTTCTTCATCCTATGGGGTGGGACGCGTTTGGGTTGCCTGCGGAAAATGCGGCCATTGAAAAAGGAGCATCGCCTAAAACCTGGACCTATGAAAACATAAAATCCATGCGTGTGCAGTTTAAAGCTCTGGGTTTCGCCTTTGCGTGGGAACGTGAGTTTGCGAGTTGTGATGAAAGCTATTACGGTCTTGAACAGAAAATTTTTCTGGATTTTTATCAACGAGGTCTTGCTTATCAATCAGAAACCTGGGTGAACTGGGATCCTGTTGAACAAACAGTCCTGGCGAATGAACAGGTTGTGGGAGGGCTTGGGTGGCGATCGGGGGCAGTTGTTGAGAAAAAGCGCCTGCGCCAATGGTCACTCAAAATTACAGATTACGCCGATGAATTGCTCCAAGATCTAACGCAGCTTGAAAAATGGCCCGAAAAAATTCGCAAAATGCAAGAGAATTGGATTGGGAAATCAAAGGGAGCCCTTATTCAATTTAACCTTTCGGATGAGAGTGTTTTGGATGTTTTTTCAACGCGCCCTGAGACTCTCTATGGTGCGTCGTTTATTGCTATTGCGCCCACCCATCCAACAGCTGAAAAATGCGCAAAAGATAATGCAAAGCTTGCTGCTTTTATTAAGGAATGCCAACAAACATCCACAGCAGAGGCGGATATGGCTACGGCAGAAAAGCGTGGCTATCCAACCCATTTATCCGCGCTCCATCCGCTAACAGGCGAAAAACTTCCCGTCTATGTCGCCAATTTTGTGCTCATGGACTATGGCACGGGGGCTGTTTTTGCGTGCCCAGCCCATGATGAGCGGGACCGTGAGTTTGCCTTAAAATATGATTTACCAATTAAAGATGTGATCGATGAAAACAATATGTTGATTCACTCAAAAGATCTGAGTGGTCTTTCTGTCGCAGAGGCACGCCATAAAATCATCGCAACTTTAGAGGAAAAAGGGGCAGGGGAGGCAAAGGAAACTTACCGTTTGCGCGACTGGGGAATCTCTCGTCAACGCTATTGGGGCTGTCCGATTCCCATTGTTTACTGTGATCATTGCGGTGTAGTACCGGTGAAAGAATCAGATCTGCCAATCACACTTCCAGAGGATCCTGATTTTTCCAAATCCGGTAATCCTTTGGAACATCACCCCACATGGAAGCATACAAGTTGTCCTCAGTGTCATCAAAAGGCCGTGCGCGAGACGGATACTTTTGACACATTTTTTGAGTCATCCTGGTATTTTTTACGTTTTATTGACCCAACCTGCACAAAGCCTATTAATAAGGACAAGGCCGATCGTCTGATGCCTGTGGACGTGTATATTGGGGGGCCAGAGCATGCCGTTATGCACTTGCTTTATGCACGATTTTTTGTGAAAGCGCTGCGTGATTGTGGTTACATTGACGTTGATGAGCCTTTTGCTGAACTTCTTACCCAAGGCATGGTGTGTCATCAAACCTATAAGGATCAGCATGGTAAGTGGGTGGAGCCGTCGGATGTTATCAAAGAAAAAGATGGGTCTTATCTATTAAAAGACGGTTCTAAAGTGACCGTAGGGCGCTCTGAAAAAATGGCTAAGTCCAAAAAAAATGTCGTGGAACCCCGTTATATTATTGATTCCTATGGTGCGGATACGGCGCGGCTTTTTGTGATGTCCGATACGCCTTATGACAAGGATTTTGATTGGAATGATGACAGCCTTGATGGTGCTTGGCGTTATCTCAGCAAAGTATCGCGTGTGGGCGAGCAGGTTCTTGCGCAACTTGCCCACACAGCAGGTAATAGTGGTCATCCTGAGGACTCTTTAGCCCTTCAAAAAGCAACCCACCGTTTTCTAAAAACAGTAACAGAGGCCTATGAGCGCTATGGTTTTAATAAAATTATTGCTTTTCACCGTGAGTTTTGCCGAACATTAGAAGACTTCAGCGCTAAAAATGTTTCAAAAGAGGTGCTCCATTATGCCTTTTCCGTGTTTTTAATCACCCTTTCTCCCCTTTCACCCCATTTGACCTCAGAGCTGTGGGAAAAACTCGGGCAAACAACGTATCTGCATGATGCTCCCTGGCCGGCTTTTGATGAAAAGCTTGCGGCCCTTGATGAGATGACGATCGCCGTCCAGGTTAATGGAAAGATGCGCGGAGCTATTTTAGTTTCTCCCGGTGCAGATGAGGAGACAATTCGCGAAAAAGCCCATGCACTTCCCACCGTTCAGCGGGATATTGAGGGTAAAAATATCCGCCGTGTGATTATTGTGCCCCAAAAAATTATTAATATTGTAGTCGGTTAAAAATTTTTATGAGAGCTGACATTATTTTTTAAAATTGCTAGTCTAACGAGAGCAGACGAATTTAAAAATGTGGATATTTTGCAGCAATTTTTGATTGTATTCCTCGTCACGATGCTATCGGGTTGCGGGTTTAAACCAATACTCGAGAGAGCGTCAAAACCAACGCCTGTGACACTGAGTGTGAATGGCATCGAGGGGTATTTAAACTATAAATTCTATCAAGAATTGCAGCAACAACTGAACCTTTTAACCTATTCACATCCCCTTACGATTAAGGTGACGCTTGCGCAAACCATTTATGATATAAGCTATGGCCGGGATGCCACAGCCTTGCGTAGCCAAAATGTGATTACAGCTTTTTATGAAATATGGAAGGATGGAAAACTCATCCATAAAGGGAAAACGGATGCGATTTCGTCGTATAATGTGGACCGTAATGATGAGTTTTCAAGCCTTACAAGTCGTCTGTCCAGTGATGAAAAAACAATCCAAGCGATGGCGATAGAGGTTGCGCGCGAAGTATTTTTAAAGATGCATCAGTAGAAGCGATCAATATTAGTTTAATGCTGCTATTAATATTTATTTTATTTAAAAAGAGTCACACCGTCCCAATCCTTAGACGGGGGCTCTTTTTGAAAATTTAGACACCTTTCTATATAAATTTGTGTTGGGTAGTCTTGAGGATAGAGCGTATGGATGTGTTGAAAATGCTCGAGGGCATCTTCCCACTTTTGGAGGGTATAGAACCGAAAAGCTTTTGTGAAAAGATCACATAGATGCCGGTCATCCTCGCTGGGCAAAAGACTTGGATCGCCTTTGTTTTGAGCAACAAGTTCAAAAATCTTCACAGCCTTTGTCTTGCCCTTTACGGCAATAACATCTAAAGGCCTAACAAGAAAATGGCCCTCGACATGATCATAAACATTTTGACTAATCGTAATACCTGTATGATAGTACTTATTAAGACCCTCGAGGCGCGAGGCTAAATTAACGCCGTCCCCCATAATAGTATAATTCATTTTTTCTTCAGACCCAATAATCCCCACAAGAACATCATCGCGATGAATCCCAATCCGTGTGCGAAAAATAGGCTGCCCCTCCAGCTCCCATAAACGGTTAAGCTCACCAAGTCTTTTTTGACATTGCAGCGCACTGTGACAGGCATTAAACGTTTGATCACGGTCATGAAGCGGAGCTCCCCAAAACGCCATAATCCCATCACCAATATATTTATCAATCGTTCCATTTGATGTGGTGAGAATATTTGAAAGCTCATCAAAATAGGTTGAAAGGTGACTGACAAGTTTTTCAGGGGGTATGTTTTCCGAAATCGCTGAAAAGCCGATAATATCGGAAAAGAAAATCGTCAGGTCTTTCTTGCGGCCGCCAAGGCGAATCTCTCCGCCCTTTTGTAAAAGTTTTTTAACAAGACTTTTGGGAACAAATTTACTAAAAGACAGAAGACTGTTACGCATCGACGTAATCGCATTAATCATCATTTGAATTTCAAGGACACTGCTTTTGAGCGTTAAATCTCCTTTAATATCAAGATTTTGAATACGCTCGGTTTCCTCCACAAGAGAGAGAATGGGCCTTGAGATACGTTGAGAGAGAAGAAGTATTAAAAGGCAGGAAATGCCGACAACGATAAAAATAATCCATGTCACACGGTCGCGAATATTTGTTGTCTCAATCAGAAAATCATTCATAGGAACAACGGTTCCAATCGTCCAAAACTCATTACTTTCATCATCTAATTTTAAAAAAGAGCTGATGTAAGATGTTTTTTCATTTCTAAATTTAAAAAGAGGATTATTATTTTTTTTATAAAGTTCATAAGCATCTTTGAGGCTTTTAACTTCTATTTTTGAAATATGTTGAATTTCATCATTAGAATTTTTAGGAATCATGTTTTGAGGATCTGAGGATGCGACAAGCTGTTCATTTTGATTCAAAATAAAACTTATTTCGTTTTGTGAAATAATATTTTGCTCTAAAAATTTAGAAATTTCCTTTAATGACACGTCAATTCCCACAACACCAATCATTTTTTCTTGGTGATCATCTTTTTGAAAAAGGGGCGTTGCAGCCGTGATGCCTGGTATCTCAAGAAAACTAAAAATATAAACAGGCGCCCAGTTAAAACGTCGTTTTTGATCTGTGCTTATGTACCAAGGACGTTTACGGGGATCATAGACAAGGAATTCGTTGACCTCTTTTGAGACAACTTTTCCATCTTTATCAAAATAAGTCCAAAATTCCTGGGGAGGACCATCTTTCTTATGACGATTTTGATAGTGACTGAGGAAAACAATATTATCCTGGAGAGGCTTATCCGGGGTTGTAACGTATTTTGTTCCAGGTTGCACACGCTCAATGGAGAGATAATCTCCATTGGCAAGCCCAATTTGTGCAACATTAAAATAGGGGTAGATCTCAAGCACACGCATAAAATTTTTATGCAGCTTAGGATCTTGTAAAAAATCAGGCTTTTCAACATCCACAAGGCTGGTGATAAACGAAGAGGCGCTTTTGGCGTCACTCAGATAGTGATGTAATCTTTCTAAATTTGCTTCAGTCACTTCTTTAAGTATCTGTTGTGCAAAGTTAATATTTGTGCGCTTATTCCCATCGTACATATAGGAAAGAATGAAAAAGAATGAGAGAAGGAAAAGAGAAAGAAAACTTAAGATAATATCAAAACGCAAGCGCCTGTAGTGAATAAAATTCACCATTTTTTTAGTCATAGCCTCTTTTGTGCGCTTAAAAATATCCATATTTTTTTCAAAGAAAGAACATAAATTTTTGAGTCAGTCTCATAGGCACTGCCTACTTACGAGTTTATTTTAAAGGGTAAAAACTTAAAAAAAGCTTAATTTTTTAGAAAAATAGAACCTCTCTTTTTAATCAAAAAGATTTTTTTGTTTACGGTTTGTTAAGATTTTTTTGATCTAATGGCATCATTAAATGCAAAATAACAAGGAGAACTTTAATGATAAAATACATTTTTTTATTTATTTTTATTAACTCTAAAATATTTTTATATTCAGCTGGTGCTTCTTCTGAAGAGAAAGGTTTTCAGGAAGAAAATGGGCCGTTGATTAAAAAAATTTTAAAAAATAAATCAAAAGAAAATCTAAAAGAAGAAGAAAAATCGTTCATTATTTCATTGGATACAAAGAAAGTTCCAGAACAAGCGGACGAGGAATTTTATGACGCGGTTCTTTATGGTTCAGATGATGAGAAAGAGGAAGTCATCACCCCCTTGCATTCGCCTGGAATCACGCCCAAAAATTCCTCAAAGGATATAAAAAGAGAAAATTCCCTCAAAAATCTTAAAAATGACAATGATATAAAATATATGAACTAATGGCTTTAGATCTCAGACGACCTGACTCATAAAACCTTCTTTTTCGGGTTTTTTTGAGGCGTGAAGTGCCGGCACCACATCCTCGACACTTGCAACGACGGAGAAAATGGTCCGGTGCTCAGGCAATGCAAACTTCATATCGACCACGTGATACATCAACTCTACAAGTTTTGACCAATAATTATAGGCATTCACAATAAGAATAGGTTTGTCGTGAAGCATCAGCTGCTTCCACGTGATAATCTCAAAAAGCTCATCGAGTGTGCCAAACCCTCCGGGGAGCACAATAAAAGCATCGGCGCGCTCGGACATTTTGAGTTTACGTGTATGCATCGTATCCACAAGGTGGAGTTCTTGGATACCTGTATGCGCGCCTTCAAACTGGTTAAGATGATGCGGCATAAACCCCACAGCACGGCCCCCATTATTGACAACTGCATCTGCAATGATGCCCATAAGCCCCAGTTTTCCACCCCCATAAACAAGCTCAAGCTTCGCACTCGCAAGGGCAACACCTACATCATGCGCAACTGTTTCGTAGAGTTCATCGCCATTATTATGGCCGCAATAGACACATACACTTTTTATATTTTTCATAATCATACGCTCATATTTCCTAAAAACTCATTTTTATCATAACAGTTAATTGTTTAAAGATTTGTTAAAAATTCATGGTTTTTTGCTTTATTTCTTGAATTTTTTCGATGATCAAGGCAGTCTAGAGGCTAGTACTCGATGTTTTTTTTAAAGGGAGCTCCTTTTGCGTATTCATCCAGATGGTTGGAAATTTGTTGGTCTTTTTGCCGCAGTCACACTTATTTTTTTCCTTTTTAGTACAGCCCTTGGGTGGGTCGGTATTATCCTAACCGCATGGTGCATTTATTTCTTTCGCAATCCAGAACGGATGACGCCAACACGTGAGGGGCTTATTGTCAGTCCTGCAGATGGCAAAGTCGTAGGGGTAAAGTGCGTCGTTCCACCAAAAGATTTTGATATGGGGGATGAGGCCCGTGTGCGTATTAGTATTTTTTTGAATGTTTTTGATGTGCATGTAAACCGTCTTCCTGTGGGGGGTATCATTAAAAAAATTATTTATCATCCAGGTAAATTTTTTAATGCTAGCTTGGACAAAGCCAGTGAGCACAATGAGCGCAATACCCTTGTGATTGATTTAGGTGAGGGGAGGGACCTTGCGGTCATTCAGATTGCGGGCCTTATTGCACGCCGTATTCGCTGCGATGTGGAGGAGGGGGATGTGGTCCTTACAGGACAGCGTTATGGACTGATTCGCTTTGGAAGTCGTGCGGATATTTATCTTCCAAGAGGTGCCGAGGCGCAGGTTATTGAAGGACAATATATGATTGCGGGTGAAACCATCTTGGCGGATATGACATCGACAGAATCGATGCGTGAGGGAACTTATCGTTAATGGCTTCTTATAAAAAACGTGAACCAAAGGAATCGCGTGAGCTTATCACACTTACGAGCGCGCACGCAGGGGCGAGTAAAACAAAAAAAAATTGGACAAAACTTAAGGGATCCTTTCAAACGCGTTTTCCTTTTCGGAAGAAAGATAATCGACCTTTTCCACTCACTTCAATGATTCCTAATCTTGTGACCTTGCTTGGACTTTGTGCAGGCGTAAGCTCGCTGCGATTTGCTTTTCTTGGCATATGGGAGTTTGCTGTTGTCGCTATTTTTGTCGCGGCGATCCTTGACACAATGGATGGGGCTTTGGCCCGTATGCTCAGCGCTACAAGCCGTTTTGGTGCAGAGCTTGACTCTCTTTCTGATTTTGCAACTTTTGGTATATCCCCAGCACTCATTATGTATTTTGCAAGCCTCAAGGGTTACGGCGCTTTTGGATGGGTCTTTGTTTTATGGTTTATTGTGTGTGGAGGCCTTCGTTTAGCACGTTTTAATACGCACAGCATCGAAGGAACAACGCCCACATGGGCCAAGGGCTTTTTCACAGGGGTTCCTATTCCTGCAGGGGCCCTTCTAAGCCTCACCCCTCTGATGATTCATTTGGCTTTTCCAGAGCAACATCTATCCCTTCATCCTGCCGTATGTGCAGTTGTTATGGCTGTGTCCGGGTTTTTGATGATCAGCCATTTGCCCACATTTTCTGTGAAAAAAATTGATATTGCCCCCAAATTTCTTTTATATATCGTCATTCTTCTTGTGATTACAGCAACAGCGCTTATTAGCTATCCATGGCACACACTAAGCCTCATTATGATTCTTTACGTTGGAACATTCAGTTTTAGTTATCGTGCCTATAAAAAACTAGAGGCCGATGTTTTAAAAAATGAAAATTAGAGTGTTCAAAGAGAAGCTAACGATTTCTAATTCTAAATTTCAATCAATATGATGAGTTTTTACAAAATGCAAAGGTGCACATTTTCCTTCGCAAGAGTGCCGTTGAAATCTGAGCAGAGTTCTTAAAAGGGTAGCTGAACATATGTGAGCAGAGCACCGTCTAACCTCAGATTTAGGGACATTGATTGTGCTCCATGGATTCTCCGGTATTAAATTTGTCCCGGCATTTATTTTCCATAATACTCATTATAGAATTTTTTATCTGTAACATTCAAAAGCCCCCCCTTTACGAATAACTCTCTTCTTCGGATGAAATTTCATAGATGCAACCTATTGAAGCTTTTCTTAGGCGATCATCCAGATACGCCGATAGGTATGGCTCTTCGCCGGTGTTAAGGGGAACTTGTCCACGATGCAATCCGCGCTTTGACGATTGAGTACAGAAGCTTCTGCTTAAAAAAACTTCAGCGCAGCGTGCGTTGCCAATCGCTGGCTCTACTGAAAAAATACACAGCCTTTGACAGGTCGGAGAGATCTTTTGTGGGTATTGCCCCTTGATACGAAACAACCTCTTTAACAGGTTTTAAAATCGTAAGATGGTCCCCTTCAAGGTAGCCAAGCTTTTGAAAATTACTAATAAAAGCACGACCTTTAAAGGATGGATTTTTGCTTGCTTTGAGAATATCAACAGCAAAATCACTCTCAAAATGAATACCCAAAAGCCCAAAAAGTATCGCTGGAATATCAATTTGACTTATCATTGTTGAAATTTTCATGGGTTTTAGAATTTTTGGCGCATAGATTATGCAAGGAATATGGTGCTTTTCTGGCGTAATTTCTAAGCGCCCTGACGTTCCATGCGTATGATCCGCAATAAATACAAAAAGTGTGCGATCAAACCACGGCTTTGTTTTTGCTTTTTCGATCAATTGACCAATGGCATAGTCGGCATATTTGACCCCCCCTGCTCTTCCCGTTACTTTGGGAGCAAGATCAATTTTTCCTTCTGGATAGGTATACGGGCGGTGGTTCGATGTTGTGAGAGCAAACGTCATAAACGGAGTCCCCGCATGATAAGATTTGTCAGCTTCTAGAATTACCTTATCAAAAAGATCCTCGTCACAAATCCCCCACGCATTTTCAAAATGAATTTCATCTTGTTCAAAATCCTTATGTTGAACAATCTCAAAACCGTTGTGGAAGAAAAAATGCTCCATATTATCAAAATAGGCATTGCCCCCATAGATAAAACGGGTTTGGTATCCGTGCTTTTTAAAGATAAATCCCATAGATTTGAGGTTTTCGTTATGCGGCCGCTTTACAATAGATTGCCCCGGTGATGGCGGTATCGCAAGGATAAGCGCTTCAATCCCTCTGACGGTTCGTGTTCCCGTCGCATAAAGATTCGTAAAGAAAAGTGATTCTTTGCTAAGTTTATCCAAATGCGGTGTAAGATTTTCCTTATTCCCAAAAGTCGCCATAAATTCAGCACTCATACTCTCCATAAGGACAAGAATCACATTATATTTTTGCCTATTTTCCTTGGTTTCATGCAGTGTTTCTGCTTTTTCAGAGGGTGCATAGGCGTCGATCCCCCTCGCCTTCAGATCTTTTTCTGTGAGATAAAATTGATCATAGGCGAGACTATTTTGGAAAAAGGCTGAAAAAAGCGAAAAAATACCATTTTGAGCGATTTCACGGTGAATTTGAGAGTGTAGTGTGCTTAAAATAGTCTGGGGTGTACTGAAATAAAGCGCTATTGAAAAAACCACCATCAAAAGACTCATACCCGCACGCTTTTTAAAAGGTGGCACAGGCAAAAGGTGTGTTTTTCGGCTGAAATAGAGGGATAAAAGAAGAACAGCCGTTAAAATCACAAAAATAATTGAAAAAACAATACCTAAACTATAGGATTCCTTGATATTGCGCAAAACTTCTGTTGTATACACAAGGTAATCAACCGCAATAAAATTAAAGCGCGCGGAAAATTCTTCCCAAAAAAAGGTTTCAGCAATAGATGTAAAGATCATCACAAAGGCAAAGAGTGCAAAAAAAATAAAACTTATTTTCCGATCCAGCCCACTTCCATGCTTTTTTTCTTTTAAAAACGTCAAATAAAGGCACACAGGTATGAGAAAAAATGATAACACCGTCAGGTCAAACACAAAACCTATGGCAAAAATTTTAAAAAATTCTATAACCGACAAATGCTCAACACCGGCAACAGCAAGTAAATAACCCCGCGTTAAGAGTTCACACGCAAGAAACACAATGGCTGTTTGCGACAGTCTCTGTCTAAAATAATGAAAAGTAGCTTGATCAATCATTCAAAAAGAATCGCTTGTTTTTAATAACGCTTTAAAAGTCGCGCAATAACGACAATAACTAACCAACTAAGTAGCATAATTGCAAGCGAATGCGAAAGAAAATGTGCACCTTTTAGCATCTGATAAAGGCTCATCATCCAGCCAATCATTAATCCAACAGCAAGTCCTATTTTTTGATAACGTGGATTGGAGCTCATAAAATAAAGCGCCATGAGCGCAAAACCACCGCTTGCATGCCCCGCAGGAAAACATTTTCCGCGATCATATAGATCATGCAGCGGCGAAAAATCGAGCGCACTTCGAAATTCGCTTGGTCCACCATAGTGTAAAAGCCTTGAGGGGCAATGCACGTAAGTAAGTTCCTTGATAAGAACAGCAAGAAGCGGCGTAATAATAATACTTAAAAGAACGATAGCATACCCTTTATGGCGATCGTCTAAAAAACGTTTTTGATAGAAAAAAAAGAGTATGTTGAGCAACAGTCCCACAGCAAAAAGAGTAATGACATTCTTGATCCCTGTGTAAAAAATTATACGGAGAACGGCGTTGTCCCTTGAAATCAACCATGTTTTTGAATGCGGATCATAGAAAAAATCTTGAATCCAAAAATCCAACGGAGAGTTTTCAAGCCACAAGACGCCTGCGCACAGAAAAATAAAAATGAAAAAAGAGCGGAGTGACAGCGTCATACAATTTTAGAAAAAATAATCGTCATCCACACATACCCAGCGACAAGGATACTTATAAAAACAGCAGCGCTGGCAATGTCTTTTACTTTTTTAGAAAGCGGGTGTTCCTCAAGGGAAATGCGGTCGATTGTTTTCTCAATGGCCGTGTTCAAAAGTTCTGTCACAAGAACAACACCATAAGAAAAAATTAAAAGCGCCCTTTCAACGATCGTCAAGTTCAAAAAAATCACACAAATGAGTACAAGGGGAAGCATATAAATCTCAAGACGAAAAGCCGCCTCCCCTTTGAAGGCTTCAAAGAGACCACTCAGTGAATAAAAAAAAGCTTTGATAAGTCGCATGAGGAAAATCTAGCACAAGTTTCACTGCCTATTACAGGAAATTTTAGTTGGCACACTTATTGCATCGCTTTGTCATAGATATTTAAAAAGAATGAATTTATTCAATGGATGCGCGCGTTGTTTCACAAAATTCTTTGCCCCCACACAAAGAAACGCAAAAACCACATCTTTTTAAGGGACCTTCAGGTGTTTCTAAGGGAGCAGCCCACGATTTTAAAGATATTCTTTCAGGATCCACCATCGATATGGCGCCTGTCCTTTCTTTAAATAATCAATCGATCACAAAAGAAAAGGCGCTCAATGCCGCAAAAGGCATCATGCAGGGGTTTTACACCCAAATGTTTAAAAGCATTTTTGCTGAAGTGAAAAACGAAGATAATGAAGAGAATGACTATGCTTCTTCTATGGTCAAGGATATTTTTTTAGAGCAGCTTGCGTCTGTCATGGGGAAACATATGACCTCTTCCCATGAAAAAATTGCCGAGTGCATTATGGCAAAATCCCTTAAAGAAAATGCATCTCACTCAAAAGAAATCAAGGAAGGCGTGGCTATCTATGCATAGATTTGAAGAGCTTGCGACATTTTTTTCCTTTCTTGACACTTTTGAGACATGCCTCAAAGACGAAGAGAACATTATGAATAGCGGGTCCTCAGAAAGAATTCACGATTTTATAACGCACAAAGAATCTCTTTCTCTTGCCTATAATCAAAAACTCGCAGCGATCCAGGAGACAGACATTCTCAAAAAACTTAATCAGGCGGAAAAAAATTATATGCGCATACGCCTGACAGAGTTAAAAAATTCCTTAGAAAATAATCTTCAATTTCTCCGATACCAAGAGGAACAATCTTTTTTTAAAGCTGAAGCCACGCGTGAAGCTGTTATTAGGCAGCAAAAAGGATCTTTTTACTCACGCCGAGGAAAGGAATCTTTTGTTCCCAAACCCATTAATCTTTACGAGAGGATCTAATGCCTTCAGATCCCATTTCCCTTATTGGTTCATCAATTACAGCCATCCAGGCGCAGCTGACGACATCCTCACGCAATACAGCAGAATCTTCTACACGCGGAGGACTCCTT
>JAKBAR010000039.1 GCA_021808925.1 Pseudomonadota bacterium
AGACAAAAAAAGCAAAATTATTTCTTTTTTTCGTGAAAAATTACCGAATTTTCATGAAAACCCACAAAAAATACTCCAATTTTGCCTAAAAAATCTGAAATTTCATGAAAATTATCGGAAAAATTGCTCAAAAAACGCGTATTTCTCATGCGAGACAACTCAAATACGGGGTAATTATCCTCAAAAAAAGTTCCATAAAAGAGAAAAATTCGGGGAAAAACAGGAAAAAAAGCATCATACATTTGACTTAAGATGTCACTTAAAGTAATCAACAAAACCCCTCAGCCTTGAGGATTGTCAAACATTTTTCTGAGTAGACTGGCTACCTGTACCAAATGAGTTGTCCAAAAACTTAAGCTAATGGGATATCACCTCTGGTCTATTAGAAAAATAGTTGATGATCGCGATAAGCCCAAGTTAATATTTTGTTGCACTACATTGATATTGTTTTCTTATTTTGATTCTTACTTTTTTATGATGAGGCTCTACAGTTTTTCTGAAAGACTGGGGAGTGTGGTTTGAAAATGTTTTTTGTGAACTCATTTTTTTCTTTTTGAAGAATTTACCCGACCAGCGCTATTTTTTTCACCGTACTTGTTGTGCTGAAACCATCTTTCAGCTCGGCTAAGTAAACACGCCCCCCATTGTCTATGACTTCCTTGGCGCCTACAACATTCTCAAGGCTGTAGTCCGATCCTTTGATGAGAACATCGGGTAGAATAGACGTGATAAGCGCAAGGGGGGTGTCCTCATCAAAAAGAATCACCGCATCCACAAGTTCAAGGGCCGCTAGGATTTGAGAGCGCACCTCTTGATTTTGAATGGGACGCGTCGGTCCTTTGAGGCGTTGAATCGACGCATCGGTATTCAGTCCTAAAATCAGACGATCGCATTGGTTTTTACATTGACGTAGAAGATGCAAATGCCCCAAGTGCAAAAGGTCAAAGCACCCATTTGTAAAACCAACTGTAAGGTTTTGTGATTTCCAGCGTTTTACTTGTTCTAAAATATCCGAAAGATTCATAATTTTTTCTGAATCATTTTTTTGATCAAACAGCTCATCTTTTTGAATCACAGCTGTGCCAATTTTACCCACAACAATCCCTCCTGCTTTATTCGCAAGCATAGCAGCCTCTTGAAGGGATAACTGTTGCACAAGACCATAGGTTAATGTGGCGATAACTGTGTCACCTGCACCGGATACATCAAAAACATCTTTTGCTTTTGAGGGAATATGAATGTAGTGATCATCCCCCTGGGCAACCATCATTCCATCTGCCCCCATCGTGACAATAACCGCTGAAACATCATAGCGATCTCGCAAATCATTTGCCGCTTGAACAATAGACTCATGAGAGGAAAGATTTTTATGTGTGGTGGCCTTAAGTTCTCCAAGATTAGGCGTTAAAAGGGTCGCACCACTATATTTTTTATAATCTTTACCCTTTGGGTCAACAATCACGGGGACATTGTGCGCTTTCGCTTTGTCAATAATCGCCTTGCATAAAGTATCGCTTAGTGTGCCTTTATGATAGTCCGATAGAATTACCGCACTTGCTGTTGGAAGATGCTGGTCAATAAGCTCATAAATTTCTGTTTCTAATGTTTGTGAAAGAGTATTATTTTTCTCGTGATCAAAGCGCAGAAGTTGTTGTCCATTGGATGAAAGGCGTGTTTTAAGAGGCGTTGTCCAGTGAGCTTCTGTGATAAAACAAGCGTTAACATTGGGGAGATCTTTTGTAAAAGAGAGAATTTTTTTCCCTGCATCATGACTATCCAAAACACCTATCGCTACGACATTAAGCCCGAGTGACGCTAGATTGCGCACCACATTCCCGGCACCGCCCAGTGTATAAAAACGATTTTTTTCCTTGAGCACAGGAATGGGCGCTTCGGGTGAAATACGTTCCACAACACCTTCAATAAAAAGGTCCAACATAAAATCGCCGATGCATAGGATTTTTTGAGGGGTCAAGGCAGTGCTCATTTTGTCTACTTCTTATTAAGAATTACGTCTTAGCACATTTTTTGTCCGTTGGGGACTTTTTGATCCGTTGTGATCAAGCAAATGTCATTATTGACGTCGCTAAAACCCACTAAAAGAAACTGAGAAGTAAAGCCTGCAATATTTTTTTCGCCTAAGTTCACACATCCGACAATTTGCTTATTCACCAAAGTTTCCGGCGTATAATGTTTTGTGACCTGCGCGGATGTTTGCAAAATACCGATCTCAGGACCAAAGTCTGCCCATATTTTAAAGGCAGGTTTTTTCGCTCTTGGGAATTCCTCTACTTTGATAATAGTGCCACTGCGCAAATTTACACGCTCAAAGGTATCATAGTCGATCATTGTCATGAAATTTTTCTCTTATTCGTTTTCATTAAAGTGAAGGGTGACTGTTGAGGGTAGTTTATTTTGAAGGCAATTCCCCGTCGTTTCAAAAAAGCGATGCTCGCCTGCTCTAAGGGGCATATTTTCAAGTTTGTAAAGCCATGAGTGCCTTACATCGAGCTCTCCGTTTCCTTTATCATTCGTGTCCATAAGTTTTATTGTTATCACGGGAAGATCAATATCTTGGTGCGAGTGATTGATCACTTCGCCTTTAATCCTCAGGGTAGGTTCACCATTAATGATGGATAGATGAGAAGTAAGCACATTCAATGTTATGCCTTCTTTTGCAGGCTCTGATTGCGTTAAAAAAGAGCGAATGAAATGATAGGCCTGATTTTTGGTTTTATCTAAAAAAGCATAGGCTTTTTGAGAAAATTCTGGGGGTATCGACAAAATATCTTTTTTAAATAGAAAAAAACTCGCCACCAAAAGAATTGACAACGACCCCCACTTGATAAAAAAGCGGCGCCATTTATAGCTGTAAAGCGAGTGATGCTGAATTTTTCCTCGGTAATCATACGTGGCACTCAGTGGTGGCGTTGAAAAGGGAAACCGTAAGCGCGATGTATTGAAAAAACCTGATTTCTTCAGATAGCGCCAGACATGTTGGCACTGTGCGCACTTGACTAAGCGTGCATCCTTATCTTTGAGGTAATCTTCGGGGACTTGATGATTTTTTTGGCACTGTGGACAAGTCACCGAATAAAACGTCATATTATTTTGCCCTCAACGCACTCATGCGGCAATTATAAAACAAACAGACACTCTTTTTCAAACAAATCCATTGTTCAGTAAGGTTAAGACATGGTATATTGACGTGTGCATTTTTTATAGTATGGAGAGACTTATTACACGTCCTCACGATCAACAATCCAAAGACGGTCCCCGCGTCAATAACGAGATTTTATCTCAAACTGTTCGCCTCGTTGATGCGGATGGTGAAATGGTCGGGGTTGTGTCAAAGCAAGAAGCGTTGCAGCATGCATTGCGGGTGGGCCTTGATCTTGTGGAGGTCTCGCCGAATGCTGAGCCACCGGTGTGTAAAATTCTCGACTATGGTAAGTACAAATTTGAGCTTCAAAAGAAAAAAGCTGAGGCTAAAAAGAAGCAAAAAGTTATTGAAATCAAAGAGGTGCAGCTGCGCCCTATGATCGATGTGCATGATTTGGGCATTAAGTGCAAGGCGATTGAGCGCTTTCTCCTTGAGGGAAATAAAGTTAAAATTGCGATGCGCTTTCGTGGCCGTGAGCTTTCCCACCAAGAAATTGGCATGGGAGTTTTAGAGCGTGTGCGCCTTCAGTTCGAAGAAATTTCTAAAGTCGAGCATGCGCCTAAGCTTGAGGGGCGCCAAATGATCATGATTCTTGGCCCATTGACGGCGAAATAATAAAATTTACCTTGGGGCTAGTTTAGTAATAAAATTTACCCTTAGTAAGGAGCGGGAAGCACGGGGAAGCTCGAAACTTCCTTGCTCAAGTTTTTGTCACGCTAGCTTTACCATGCAGGGAGTATAGCCCCTTTGAATTTTTCAAGAATAAATTTTTTCACATCATCGCTTTGGTAGATGTGAAGAAGTTTTTGAATATCCGCGCGTGTTTCACTGCCTTTTTTAACGACAATAAGATTTGCATAAGTGGATTTAGCGTCTTCTTTAAACAACGCTTTGTTCGCATCCATCCCTGAAACCATCACCCAATCCGCAATAATAACGGCAATATCTGCATCATCTTTGAGCAGGCGTGGAATGAGTGGCGCCTCAACTTCAATAATTTTAAGGCCCAAGGGGTTTTCTTGGATATCTTTAACGCTGGGATTAATATGATTGGAGAGCGTCAAAAGCCCCGCTTTTTCTAAAAGCATTAGGGAGCGTGCTGCATTGCTTGGATCCACGGAAATGAGAACTTTCGTCCCATGTTTAAGCGTGCTTAAAGACGTCACATGGTCCGCACCATAAATACCCAGAGGAAGTGTAATCGCTTTGCCGACGACGACAAAATCATAGCCCCGTGATTTCATTTGCTCCTGTAAAAAGGGGAGGTGTTGATAAATATTAACGTCGATATCTCCCGCGTCCAAAGCAACGTTCGGCTGAATAAAATCATCAAATGGGACAAGTTCAAGGTCTAATCCCTCGGCTTTGGCGCGCTTTTGAACATACTCAATAATTTCTGCATGGGGACCATTTGTCATGCCCACACGTAATGTATGATCCGATTTCTTAGAACAAGCGGCTAAACAAAGAAAAGAAAGGCAAAGAAAAAAAAGGCGCATGCGATATATAAAAAAAAGAGGAAATAATGCATTTTATTATACGCTTTTTATTTGAATTTTAAAGTCAAAATAGAAAATCTCACCAAATTTTGGATTTCTTCTGAATTTTTTCAGGATTTCAACGTTGGGATTTTTTAAGTATCGAAGCCTTTCAAAAGGTCTGACACACTCGTCCTTTAAGATGCATAAGGGAGTTTTTACAATGTCCTATGAACAGGTTCTTCAATACTTAAAAGACATAAAAAAAAATCGCCAACGGCTTGATAATAACTGGGAGATGCTAGCGCGGGAGAATCAAAGGTTGCCCCTCATGGAGGGCGATGATGATTGGCACATATGGTTGATTCTTGCAGGTCGTGGTTTTGGAAAAACACGAACAGGCGCTGAGAGTCTTCGCAAATTGATTGACGCTCACGGCTATAGGCGTATTGCTTTGATTGGCGCGTCCATTGTACAAACACGCTCAATTATGGTGGAGGGAATAAGCGGTCTTTTGAGTACCTATTCTACAAAAAATCAGCCACGCCTTGAGATGAGCAAAAGAGAAATACATTTTAAAAATGGTGCAGTCGCCGTGATGTTTGGTGGCGATCAAGTTGATCAATTGCGTGGGCCACAATTTGACCTTGCATGGGTTGATGAACTTGCAAAATTTCGCTATCCCGACAAGTTAATGGATCAGTTAATGTTATCGCTCCGTCTTGGCGAAAAACCAAGGTGCATTATTACGACAACGCCGCGACCTCTGCCCATTCTTCAAAAACTTTTAGGACAAAAGGGCGTTCATGTCACGCGAGGCACAACTTTTGATAATAGGGAAAATCTGTCGCCCCTTTTTATCCAACAAGTTGTCGAGGAATTTAAAGGAACAAAACTTGGCTCCCAAGAACTTTATGGCGAGATCCTGAGCGAGATTCAAGGTGCTCTTTGGCAGCGCTCGAGTATTCATTACGAGCAGCCTCAGTATGATAATCGCCACATTCCTCTTTTGGATCGTATCGTTGTGGCAATTGATCCTGCAACAACACACCATGCAGGCTCCGATGAAACAGGGATCGTTGTTGCGGGTATTGATGAGAAAAAAAATGCGTATATCCTTGATGACCTTAGCGGGAAACATTCGCCCCTTGATTGGGGACAGCGCGCCGTTCAGGCCTATCATCAGTATAAGGCTGACCGCATTGTGGCAGAGGTGAACAAGGGGGGTGATTTGGTGGGGCGTATGATTAAGTCAGTCGATGCGCAAGTTGCTTATAGGGAAGTACGTGCCACGCGGGGCAAGGCCATGCGTGCGGAGCCCATTGCCGCTCTTTATGAAAAAGGCCGCGTGTTTCATAGTCGCCCGCTGCACTTGCTCGAAGAACAAATGTGTAGTTATGTGCCAGGTGTTACAAGCAAATCGCCTGATCGTGTGGATGCTCTTGTGTGGGCGCTTACCGATTTGCTTTTGGAGGGTGAGGGCGCTGCAAAATGTAAAATTTGGGGATCCTAATTTTTTATTTTTTAAAATTCGTTTTTCATCGGTTAAAAAACAATTGCACTACGTCACTTTCTCAATAGTTTGCTGAAGATTATCAGAGGTTTCTTAAGGATTTTTTAAGTTTTCCCCAGAATCTGTGGATAACTTTGTGGGGAACATGTGTGAGGAAAGTGCTTTTTAAGACGCACACAGGGCCTTGACATTTGTGCTACTTTTTAAGGCACACCTCGTGAAACACTAGGAAAACATTGATTCGTGCAAAAATCAACGCCATAACGCAAGAACTTTTTTTAACATAAATGCAAAAAAAAGACTTGACGGTCAGAAATCCTTGGCGTGTGGATAAAAAAATAATTTTATGGGACTAAAACCCTTTCCCAAGCAAGCCAATCGCGCAGTCCAAGGTCTTTCTCAAAGGATAAAAGCTCGTGACAGCTTTGCACACATACCGCATGGTCGGGAATGATAAGAGGCTTAGGGCTGGAGAGCGCTAAACACTGTGTTTGGCAAGCACGCTCCAGGTGATACGCGTAAAAAAGCGCTTCGTGAAGTGTACGGCCACACACAATCACACCGTGATTGCGCAACATCAAGACCCTTTTATCGCCAAGGTCATTAGCGATGCCCTCCCCTTGGTCTCCTTCCAGTGCAAGAGCACCATAGTCGTGATAATTCACTTGTTCATAAAAATGAAGCGCCCACTGACTGAGCGGCAAAAGTCCTTTTTCCATGGCAGACACAGCGATCATTGCCGGTGTGTGAAGGTGAAAAACAGCGCAAATATCAGGGCGTTTTTTATAAATACTTTGATGGATAATTTGCCCTGTAATATTAAGACTTGACGTGGGATCGAGAGGTTTCCCATTGTGATCGACTTCAATCAAAAGATCTTTTGTGATCTCCTCAAAGCGGTAGCCAAAAGCCGGGAGGTAAAAACCATGTTTTGAGCGCGCCGATAAATGTGTGTAGGTATGATCATCCAAACCGAGATGAGCGAGAATGCGAAAGGCGAAGGCGAGACGTTGCTTTGTATCCATAAATCAAAGAAATATTTTAAAAAATTTTATGCACTACTTATAAAGCAGAGAATACTTTTTTGAAAGATAATTATCTTTTTTTGCAAAGGCTGTTCTTCCCTCAATGCCCATAAATCTGCTACACATAAAGTATAATGAATGAAAGGCTCGTTTTTTATGAAATTAACGTACGCGTGGCTGCGTGATTACTTAGAGGGGGATTTTGTCCTCGAGGATGTTCTTGAGGGGCTTGTGAATATTGGCCTTGAGGTTGAAGATGTGACGCATGAAGCCGAGCGCCTCAAAGATTTTATTTTGGCAGAGATCAGTGCCGTACGTCCCCATCCCGAAGCGGACCGTTTGCAAATTTGTACCGTGAATACAGGACAAAAAACACTTGAACTTGTTTGTGGTGGAAAGAATGCTCGTGCAGGCATCAAAGTTGTTTTAGCGCAAGTCGGTGTTGTGATCCCGTCAACAGGCCAAGTTCTTAAGGCGGGTAAAGTGCGTGGTATCGATAGCCCTGGCATGCTTTGCTCTTCTGATGAGCTTTTGATTGATGTGCCTTGTGAGGGGATTTTAGAGCTTGAGACGGATCTGCCGCTGGGGAGTCCTATCGTCAGCGCTCTTGGCCTTGATGATCCTGTGATTGATATTGCCATCACACCCAATCGCGCGGATTGCTTTTCTGTGTATGGGATCGCGCGGGATCTTTATGCTTATTTTAAAACAAAAAATAAAAATGTAACGCTGAAAGCTTTTAAAGCACCAAAAGTAAAAACACAGTTTAATCACACTTTTCATGTGACTAATCATGCGCCCGACGTTTTTTACCAGTTTGGTCTTACACTGATAAAAGGTGTGACGAACGGACAAAGCCCTCAAAATATAAAAAGCCGTATGAAGGCTGTGGGTCTGCGTTCTCTTTCTGCTTTGGTGGATGTGACAAATTATGTTTGTTTAGATCTTGGGGGCCCATTGCATGTGTTTGATGCTGACAAAGTGATGGGTACTATAACACTACGTTTATCAAAAGAAGGCGAGACTTTTGAGGGGTTGGACGATAAAACGTATACTCTATCCGAAGGTATGCCCGTTATTTGTGACGAAGAAGGAATTATCTCTCTCGCAGGGATTATGGGCGGCAAACGCACAGGGTGTGATAACGAGACGCGCAATGTTTTGTTGGAGTCAGCATGGTTCGATCCCATTACAATTGCAAAGACAGGTCAAAAACTTGCCATTCTTTCTGATGCTCGCACGCGTTTTGAGCGTGGCGTGGATCCTTTAATGGTCGAAGAGGGAATGGCACAAGCCCTTTGTATGATTCAAAATCAGTGTGGGGGCGAGATTAGTCAAACGCACTGGGTGAAGGATAAAATTTCTTATACCCCCCATCGGATTACACTGACCTTAGAAAAAATTGTTCGTGTCACAGGCGAGACTTTTTTCATTGAACGCATCGGGCATATGCTGCGGTTTCTTGGATGCGCGATTGAGTCTCAGGATATGGATCAACTCACTGTTACAGTCCCTTCATGGCGTCATGATTTGAGTGAGGATATTGATTTAATCGAAGAAATTGTGCGGTTGCGTGGTGTTGATGTGATTCAAGAAGTTTCGTTGCCTGTTAAGCATATGACAATGCCTGTGCCGAGTGCGCATGCATCAAAAGTATGCAGGCAAGCGCTCGTCAATCTTGGCTATATAGAGACGATTAATTTTTCTTTTATTGATGCGAAAACGGCGGCATCTTTTTGTGATTCCACGGATGCTGACACGCTTATTCATTTAAAAAATCCGATTACGACAGAACTTACGACAATGCGGCCAAGCCTTGTGCCCAGTTTGCTGCGGGTTGCTTTTGACAATCAAAAACGTGCACAAGAGACGATTCCTCTTTTTGAGATTGCACATGTTTATGGAACGCACTTTAAGGATCGTCAAAGACTCCATGCGACAGCTCTTTTTGTGGGGAAAAATCATCCGCGGCACTGGCGGGAAAAACAACAAGACATCCATGTTTTTGACATGAAAGCACATATGATGGATGTTTTGGATATCTTTGGCATCAGCGAAAATAATATACAAACTCTTTCAGAGAAAGCCCCCTCATATTATCATCCAGGGCGCTCAGCAGCGCTCACTCAGGGGACGAAAGTTCTTGGGTATTTTGGGCAAATTCATCCACGTGTTGCAAAAGAATTTGATCTTGACGGTCCTCTGTGTGCCTTTGAAATCATGATGGAGAATCTTCCTGCGCTTAAGCATAAAAAAGCAAAACCTTCCGTTGCCCCCTTTCAACCTGTGGAACGCGATTTTGCGTTTTTAGTAAAAAAAGATTTTGAAGCGGGAAAACTGATGCAGATTTTACTGCAAAAACTTACACGGCAAGCAACGTTTCCAAAGCATGTTAAACTTGAGCGTGTGGGCCTTTTTGATGTTTTTGAAGGAGAAGTTGGAACACCTCTCGAGGGGCAAAAATCATTGGCGGTGAGCCTTCGCCTTCAGCCCGAACACGCCACACTGAGTGAGGTTGAGATTGAGCAAATTATGACAACAACAATTACTTTAATTGAAAAAGAAACCGGTGGGACCTTACGCGCATGACCATGACACCTCTTACTCAAATTCGTAACTTTTCGATTGTCGCGCATATTGATCATGGCAAATCAACCCTTGCCGATCGTCTTATCCAGGTGTGTGGCGCCGTGGAACTACGCGATATGAAAGAACAAATGCTTGACTCTATGGATATTGAGCGCGAGCGCGGCATTACGATCAAAGCTCAAACAGTACGTCTAAATTACAAAGCAAAGGACGGCGAGGTTTATATTCTGAACCTTATGGATACACCTGGACATGTGGACTTTGCCTATGAAGTGAGTCGTTCCCTTGCAGCCTGTGAGGGATCTTTGCTTGTGGTTGATGCGTCCCAAGGTGTAGAAGCACAAACCCTTGCGAATGTGTATCAGGCTATTGATGCGAATCACGAGATTGTACCTATTTTGAATAAAATTGATCTCCCTGCGGCTGAGCCGGAGCGTGTCAGAGCGCAAATTGAAGATGTGATTGGGATCGATGCCTCAGAGGCTGTGATGATCTCTGCGAAAACAGGGATAGGCATTGGGGATGTTTTAGAGGCGATTGTAACACGTCTTCCAGCCCCCACAGGCGATGTGAATGCCCATCTTAAAGCTATGCTCGTAGACAGTTGGTATGATCCTTATCTAGGGGTGATGATTCTTGTGCGGATTAAAGATGGTGTCCTTAAAAAAGGCGCTAAAATCCGTATGATGGGTACAGGGGCTACGTACGAGGTCGATCGCGTCGGTGTCTTTGCACCTAAACAAGTGATGGTCGATACTCTTTATCCGGGCGAAATTGGTTTTATTACCGCCAGCATCAAGGCCGTGGCAGATTGCAAAGTGGGTGACACGATTACAGAAGAACGCAAACCGTGTGCCGAGGCGCTTCCAGGTTTTAAACCTTCTGTGCCTGTTGTTTTTTGTGGACTGTTTCCTGTGGATGCGGGGGATTTTGAAAAATTGCGTGAGAGTTTGCAAAAACTTCAACTCAATGACGCGAGTTTTCATTTTGAACCAGAGAGTTCGGCGGCTCTTGGCTATGGTTTTCGCTGTGGGTTTTTAGGGCTTTTGCACCTTGAAATTATTCAAGAACGCCTCGAGCGCGAGTTTGACCTTGATCTTATTACCACAGCACCCAGTGTTGTTTATAAACTTCATATGACGAACGGCACGGTGATGGAGCTTCATAATCCATCGGATATGCCCGATGTGATGAAGGTTGATTTTATGGAGGAACCTTGGATTCGTGCAACCATTATGGTGCCTGACGAGTACCTTGGCTCTATTCTAACCCTTTGTTCAGAACGCCGCGGCGAGCAGGTTGACCTTACGTATGCAGGCAATCGCGCTATGGCCGTTTACAAACTTCCTCTGAATGAGGTTGTGTTTGATTTTTATGATCGCCTTAAATCCATTAGTCGTGGGTATGCGAGTTTTGATTATCAAGTGGATGAGTACCGCGAGGGAGACCTTGTCAAGGTTTCTATTCTTGTGAATGGAGATGTTGTGGATGCGCTTTCTATGATCGTTTACAAAAGCCGTGCAGAAACCCGTGGGCGACAATTATGCTCAAGACTAAAAGATCTTATTCCGCGCCAACTTTTTAAAATTGCGATTCAGGCAGCTATTGGCGGCAAAGTTATCGCCCGTGAAACAGTTTCGGCCATTCGCAAGGATGTGACGGCAAAATGCTATGGCGGCGATATTTCCCGTAAGCGCAAACTTTTGGACAAGCAAAAAGAAGGTAAAAAACGTATGCGTCAGTTTGGCTCTGTAGAGATTCCCCAAAGTGCCTTTATCGCAGCCCTTAAGATGGGAGATGATTAAGAGAAGCTTTTTTATTGTAAGGAATTTATTTTTAACTTATAAAAACCCTATCAACTCAATAAAAAAGTTAATACAATGAAAAACTTCATGCAATATATTGCCATCTCTCTTTGTTTGGCACAAGGCAGCCTCATCACTTCCGCCCTTGGGAGTGAGATTGAGGAGGAAAGTAAAAGCAAAATTGTTCAATGTATACAAGACAAAGGAGATCTGTATAATCCTTACTTTGCCGAGGGAAAGAATCCTAAGGGTAAAGATTTCTTGTTTCTAATCAAATTTTCGGAAAAAGGCCATAAAAAAACAAATTCTTCTCAGCGCATCTCTCTAAACAATTACTCTGATTTTTTTGCAAATACTTATTTTAAAACTGGATTAGAGTGTTTTAATCAGGAAAAAATAATCCCATTTCTTAAAGAGGAAATGAACGAAAGTATGTATGCCTTGTTTGGCTCTAAGAATTTTTCTAACATCAGGATAAAAAAAATCCAAGCGCTCTTTGATAAAGAAAAAAATCAATACACACAAGAAATAACAACAAAAAATCTTCGCAAAAAAACATTTAATGACCTTATAAAGGAATGTAACCTTGGTGAGACAAATTACCTCGTCGTTTCTGTTATTCTCACAAGGACAACGTTAAAAGCAACCACAAAAGCCTAAAAAAAGAGAAGGCTGGGGGATATCCCTCGGCCCCACTTTAGAGAGTTTTACACGACTAGTCGGTCATAGAGAAAAATTAGCTTTCCCGCAGCAGCCAAGGGGGTTCCGCTCTTAGGCCCCCTCTAACCGTTGTCCTCTTTTACTATTTCCGTTATATCTTCATCTTTTCTTTTATTATCATTCACCCCCCACTCTTCTTGAACAGTTTTCACAAGATTTTTTCTATTCTGATCAACGCGCGCTTCTATTTTTCTGTAAAGAGAGGTGTAAAAGAAATCGCACTCATCCTCTTCTCTATAGGCGCTAACACAAAATTCAATGAGGGACGTGCTGTCTTGTAATGCCTCTAAAATAATCGTAGCGTCTTTTGGGCTCAGACCATATTCATCTATGGTAAGCTCTTCAAGATCCAGGGATTTGACTATCTGAGCGATTGTTCTTGCACTTTTATCAGTCAGCTTATTTCCTCTAATGAACAAGCGCTTTAGGGACGTTTTTATGAGAGATGGATAGAGGGACTCCATGGCATCGTCATTAAACGTGTCATTATAGAATATATGAAGCGTGTGAAGTGATGAATTTGTATTAAGAATCTTTGCTAAATTTTTTGAACAATCCCCTGAAAAATGACAAAACTGAACCCACAACGTGTCGACATTTTTTTCCTTCAAACGATCAGAAAGGATATCGATTTCATCATCATCAAATTGAATCAAAAAATCGCCATTATTTTTGTAGAGCGTACAGTTTTGTATGAGATAATCAATGCCATTGTAAAAAGAAATTCTTTCTAACACCTTAGGACTATAGGGAACTAGATTCTTCCCCTCATCAAAATTCACTTTCGAAAGAGAAAAAGTCGTTATTTTTTGAGGAAATTTAATAAAAACTTCGGGGTGCTTCAGAAAATACTCAATATGAAAATAGAGGTTCTCTTCCTTTTCTTTGCAATAGTCTATACGCCCTTTTGTGACGGTAAAGCGAGCAAGTTCCTCCTCTTTAATGCTTGGCGTTATGATTTTTTCCATTTTTTGTTTTTTCTTTGTAAGAGAATCCTCTTTATTAAAGAGAATTTCATCCTCATTACTCGCCAAAAGATGCGAGGTTATCAGGATTTGGAGGAGTAAAAAGATGAAGAATCGAGGCATGATGTATCTGTCCATAAGTGTTTTCTCTCCCCTCATCTTCTTTAGAGAAAAGTTAATAAAGAGTTAATTTTTTCAAGATTTGAATCAGATTTTTTATGAAAAATGGAGTGGGATTGGGGGCAAACGTGGTATGATGGGGTCTTAGTGAAAATTTTTTTGCATCGAAAGCACGCGAGCCTGTGTCAAAACCCCTTATTTCTATCCATCAACTTGGTTTTTCACGTCAAACGGCGGAGGGTAAAGAACGACGCATTCTTTATGATGTGAGTCTTGAGCTTTTTAAAGGGCAGATTACGACGCTTATTGGGCCGAACGGTGCGGGAAAAACAACCCTTTTAAAGTTAGTTTTAGGATTAAAAGAACCGACATCAGGCGCGATTAAACGCAAAAAAGGGATAAAAATAGGGTATGTGCCCCAGAAAATAGTGTTTAATACCTTTTTACCTCTGCGTGTCATGGATTTTCTCACTTTATTTACAAAAAATATCGCTAAAATCGAAGAAAAACTCGATTCTTTAAAAATGCTCGACAAAGCGTCTTTTGCAATGGCCTCGTTGTCAGGGGGAGAGCTTCAAAAAATACTTCTTGTTCAAGCAACCCTTGAGGCGCCCGATGTGCTTATTTTAGATGAACCCTCTCAGGGTATGGACATTACATCTCAACACGAGCTTTATCCTTATATTGATGCTGCGCGGCGTCAGACAAACTGTGCCGTTCTTTTGGTGTCTCATGATCTTCACATGGTGATGGCAACGAGTGACAAGGTTTTTTGTCTCAATCATCATATTTGCTGTGAAGGACACCCCGAAGATGTGCGCAAGCATCCCGAATATTTGGGGCTTTTTGGGGGGGCTGTTCCGTCAACCATCGCACCTTATCATCACCATCATGATCATAAACACGACGATAATTAAAATTATAGTTGTATTCTCTCTTTTTTCTGATATAAAACCACGGTGCTACAAAGCACTAACACAATAAAAATGGAGATTATAATTACCTTTAATAAAATTTTAAGACGCTTGCTCTCACAAGCCTCTTTGCTAGAGCATCCCTTGCAACAGAGGAATAACGACTGAACATCCTTCCAATGAGACAAAACAAGGAATGTCATATCTTCGAAACAAAGAAATTGATTTTGAGCTTCTTGATCCTAATTCAAAAATCATACAAAACATTACATCTATTTATGAGACAAAGAAAAAGGAAGAAACTCAAATTATTTATCTTCTTTTAAACACAAAAAAAGATATACAAGATTTAAAGAGCGCAATAAAGAATGACTCCGGAGAGTTTTGTAAGATGTATCAAGAAACTCTGGATAAAAGAATTAACGACCGCAAAACGCTAAAAGAAAAGTATAAAAAGATCTTCGGAGAAAAAAACTACAAAGAAAATTTTGGAGAAGATGATGAAGAAACCAAAAAACAAGAAACGATTGAAAAAAATTAATGAGATAAATATTTTATAGAAACTTTGGAGAGCCACTTTGTGGGCTCTCTTTTTTGTTTAGCGAGGAATATTCCTCTTTACAGGGTGTTAAGTGCATGCTATAAAATGCTTATCTTATTCCCCGATAGCTCAGTTGGTAGAGCACGTGGCTGTTAACCACTAGGTCGCTGGTTCGAGTCCGGCTCGGGGAGCCATTTTTTTTCCAGGAAATATTTGTCCATTTCTTGCCAATCCTCCCAAAAGCAAGCTTTTAAAAAAACTTTGAAGTCTAAAGAAGCACGATTTTCGGGATAATTTTGTTGTTTCCCCCCGAAATTTTAGATTTTTGAGCCTATTTGCACATTATTTAAGCGATTTTTGGCTGTTTTTTATTCTAAATTGTTAGGAAAAACACGCTATTTTTGGGAAAACACGCTGGATCCTATGAAAAAAAGTGATTTTTTCTTTTTTAAAAAGCTCAGAAGCGTTTTTTCCATATTTTGATCAACAATTGCACCGTTTTGAAGCGTTTTTCACCTCTTTTTGTGTGTTTTTCAGAGATATTGTGCTAATTTCTCTTAAAATAGTCATTTTTCCCACATTTTTTTGTGGTATTTTGGTGATTTTTGGAATAATTTTGCTTTTTTGACACGAAATTTCAGATTTTTTAGGCAAAATTGGAGTATTTTTTATCAGTT
>JAKBAR010000040.1 GCA_021808925.1 Pseudomonadota bacterium
ATCTTTTTTTTCACTGAAAAACCCCTTTTTTTAGCAAAAAATACACTATTTTTCATGAAATACCCTCGAAATTTCCCCAAATGTGTTGTGAAAACCCATTTCTGAGAGAAAAAAAGCATGAAATCACGCTATTTATGCCTTAATTGAGCTTTTTATGGCCCAATTTTTGTTTTTTCCAATGAAAAAGATTGAGAAATTTCATAGCAATCATCAAAATCAGGCTTTCCTTGCTTTGAATACACTTTAAATGGGCTGTATTCCACGCATTGCTATGCTATCCTAAGGACACTTTTTTGAAAAATCATCGTGTGCATTCCTAAATCAAAGCACTTCAAAAAGTAGACGATGAAAATTTCTTGTATTTACACTTCATTTTCCCCATTTTTTCCTAAATTCTATCTGAAGGCACGCGAAATTATCGAGAATTTTTGTCAAAAATCACTAAAATGGGATATATGTTAAAGAATTTTTTAAAGAAGGGGCGCTTGTAAATTTAGTCGCGGCATACTGTCTAAATTAACACGCGATTTGTAATGTGGCGGTACTGTGAGATTTGCATCTTTTTCAATATCTGATTCCGTTGGGTTTTCAATTTCAAGGATCTGTATTAACTGCTGCATTGATCAAGATTCATGATTATTTTAAGCATTTTATCAAAAGGAGTCGTGATGATGATCTCGATTTTTTAATTTCAAACATTTTTAGTGAGTCTTTATAATGAGCTCTTTTCCTCGTTGATTAAAATGTGCTTATCTAGGGGCAATCATTCACATATTTTTCTTATCAAAAACATGCATAAAATTAGAATTTTAGGGGGACAACCTCTTGCTGGAGATATCACAATTAGCGGGGCTAAGAATGCGGCGCTGCCTCTTCTTTGCGTGAGCCTTTTGACGGATCAGCCTATGATCTTTAAAAATGTACCGAATCTTGCGGATATTCGCACATTATTAGAATTACTGGATCAGCATGGCGTAAGTATTAACGACAATCTGCCTGATCTTACTTTGTGTACGCATACACTTAAAAGCAACACAGCGCCTTATGAGATTGTACGCCGTATGCGTGCGTCATTTCTCGTTTTGGGCCCTCTTCTTGGGCGTCACGGTTCAGGGATTGTATCACTGCCAGGGGGATGTGCGATTGGCACACGTCCTGTGGATCTTCATTTGATGGGGCTTGAGAAACTAGGCGCTTCGATTCAACTCGAGAGTGGTTATGTCCATGCAACAGCACCGAGTAATGGCCTTAGAGGTGCGGATATTAGTATGCCGATGATCTCTGTGGGGGCGACGGAAAATGTTATGTTAGCCGCTGTTCTAGCGAAAGGGACGACGCGTATTATCAATGCGGCAAGAGAGCCAGAAATTATCGATTTAGCCAAGTGTTTGAATGCGATGGGGGCTCGGGTTGAACATGCGGGAACAGATACCATTATTATTGAAGGTGTGGATACATTGCATGGGGCGACCCATACTGTGCAACCTGATCGTATTGAAACAGGGACATATGCGATGGCTGCCGCAATCACAAGGGGCGAGGTGACTCTCAACGAAACGTCCCTTGATCTTATTCCCACGGTTGTGAGTGTTTTAGAACAAGCGGGTATGATTTTTACACCAACAGAGAATGGGTTTAAAGCAAAGGCGGGGAATCTTAAAGGGATTGATATTATGACAGAGCCTTTTCCAGGTTTTTCAACGGATCTTCAGGCTCAATTTATGGCGCTTATGACGCTTGCAACGGGTGCATCGATGATCACAGAAACGATTTTTGAAAATCGATTCATGCATGTCCCAGAGCTTTGTCGTATGGGAGCGAATATTACGGTTCACGGTTCCAGTGCTCTTGTGCGTTGTGGGACACCTTTAAAAGGAGCACCTGTGATGGCCACAGATATTCGGGCGTCTATTTCTCTTGTGATGGCAGGGCTTGCTGCACAGGGAGAAACAATGATTGATCGGATTTATCATCTTGATCGTGGTTATGAAACAGTGGAAGATAAACTTAGGAATTGTGGTGCTCATATCGAGCGTATTGCTGTAAGTGGAGATTAAAAAAACATGACATTGGTGGACAGTATGGCGTTGCCGCGGTTAAAAATAAAGGCCGAGGATACAGAAGATCTTCATATTCTCTCGGCCCATCTGCAAGATGCCTTGGTCCCGCTGCACAGTCTTCATTTTGATCCTGAACAGCAAACATTTAGTGGTCTTTGTCACCGTTTTTGTTGGGAACACGATGGTCATTTTTTTCAGAACAAAGCCCTTTATCATCGTGTGCATGCGGGGCTTACCTTTCGTCACGTCAGGTCTGTTCATCACAAGGGATTTCACCGAAGCCTTGAGAAGCATCCGCTGAACTTGCTAACAATCCAAAGCAATGAGAAGGGGAGATATGCGCATGTGCATCTTATTTTTTCAGGGCAAAGCGAGATCCGTCTTGAGGTCGCTTCCCTTCTATGCCATCTTGGTGATCTTCATCACCCATGGCCGACACATAACCAGCCCAGTCACGAGGGCGAGATAAATAACTAAAACATTTCATCGTTGCACTAAAAATCAGTGAGAAAAAACATGACTTTTCTTTTGAAAGACTTTAAAAAAAGAAAGAGATAATTTCACATACTTGGGGCTGTGCGTGCGTCAGATTGTTCTTGATACTGAAACAACAGGCCTTAGCTTTGCCGCGGGGCACCGTATTATCGAAATTGGGTGTGTTGAAATTAAAAACTATATGCCCACGGGAGAGACTTTTCACACCTATCTTTACCCAGGGAGGCTTATCGATCCAGGAGCGACACAGGTTCACGGTATTACAGACGAGATGTTGTTCGGTAAACCTGAGTTTCATCAAATTGTGGGGCCTTTTTTAGAGTTCTTAGGCGATTCGCCTCTTGTGATTCACAATGCGCCGTTTGATATGGGCTTTATTAATGGCGAGCTTGGCAAGATTGGGCTAAACCCGCTGCCTATGACCCGTGCCATTGATACAGTGAAAATGGCGCGTACTCTTTTTCCAGGGTCGCCTGCGAATCTTGATGCGCTGTGCAGGCGCTTTGAGATTGATCTTTCTGCGCGTACAAAACATGGGGCTCTTTTGGATGCTATGCTTTTGGCCGAAGTTTATCTGCAATTATCCGGCGGCCGTCAACCGGATCTGGATCTTTTGCGTGCAGATAAGCAAAAACATTCTGTATCTATGATGAAAGAGCGTGCACTTAAGCCTATGCGTCATTTTCAAATGTCAGAGGAGGAGCTTTTAAAGCACAAAGCCTTTGTTCAAACGCTGAAAAATCCTTTGTGGGAAAAGGTTGGATAAGTTTCTTGTCAGATTCTCTCTAATCTCTAATTAAAATATTTTAGGGAGGAAAATTAATCGTCCATAAAAGAATCTTCGAGGTGCTCATACGCCGCTTCGCTCAGGACGCGTCCGCGGGGCGTGCGCTGAACAAGTCCTTGCTGAATAAGATAAGGCTCAATCACTTCCTCGAGTGTGTCACGTTGCTCAAAAAGTGCAGCGGCGAGGGTGTCAACGCCGACAGGGCCGCCCTGAAAATGTGTGGCAATATAAGTGAGATATTTGCGATCCTGGGCATCAAGGCCACGCTTGTCCACAGAAAGACGATCAAGAGCTTCTTTTGTGAGTTCTTTTGTCATGAGCGTTTGCCCTGCCACAAGGGCAAAGTCACGCAATCTTCGCAGCAAGCGTCCTGCAATTCGGGGTGTCCCGCGTGAGCGCTTTGCAAGTTCAAAGGCTGCATCCTCTTCGAAATGATAATCTAAAAGACGCGCACCCCTTTGAATAATTGTGACAAGCTCATGTGTATTATAAAACTGTAGCCTGAGGGGGATTCCAAAACGCTCACGCAGAGGTTGTGTTAAAAGGCCTGAACGGGTCGTTGCGCCTACAAGCGTGAAGGGGGGGAGGTCAATTTGAACTGAGCGTGCGGAGGGACCTTCGCCAATCATCAAATCGAGTTTAAAATCTTCCATCGCGGGGTAAAGAACTTCTTCCACGGCGGGATTGAGCCTATGAATTTCATCAATAAAAAGAACATCTTTAGGTTGGAGCGTTGTGAGAATCGCTGCCAAATCACCTGCACGTGCAATAATAGGACCAGAGGTTGTACGAAAACCCACATTCAATTCCTTGGCAATAATGCGCGCAAGCGTTGTTTTCCCAAGGCCAGGTGGACCAAAAAGCAACGTGTGGTCAAGAGCTTCTTGGCGCAAGGTGGCGGCTTCAATGAACACACGCAAATTTGCTTTTATGTCGTCTTGTCCTGTGAAATCATAAAGATTTTGAGGGCGCAGCGAGGGGTCAAAAGTATCCTCTGGCAAACTCGCCATCGCCATAAGATCTTTTGAAGAAGGTTTTGGATGTGCCGAAGTCATTCGCTAAAGCTCTCTTTGCGTTCGATTGTTTGGGCTCTTTGCATCTGTTGGAGCGCAAGGCGAATCAGTTCGCTACTTTTCTCAGGCAGCCGCTCTTGGGGAATCGAAGAGAGCGCTTTTTGCGCCTCAAAACGTGAATAGCCAAGATTAATGAGTGCTGATAACGCATCATCCATTGCACTTGAATGGGGTGGCTTTAGATTGTGTGCAGTTTCTAGCGTACTAGGCACTTCAAAAGGCACGATTGTTTGACACTTATCCTTGAGCTCAAGCAAAATGCGCCCCGCAAGCTTTGGACCGACACCATCAGCGCGTGCTAACATAGCTTTATCTTGATGAACAAGTGCTTTTAAAAGATCGTACAGGCCAAGACTGCCAATAATCCCCAAAGCAACCTTAGGCCCAACACCCTGAACCGTCAAAAGTATGCGAAACCAGGAAAGTTCTTCAAAGGATAAAAAACCAAACAGCTGTAAGGCCTCTTGGCGCATCATCGTTTCAATATGCACCTTAACCGAATCTCCTTTTGTCATATTAGAAAGCGTCAGGCGGGAGGCAAAGACATAATACCCGACACCCTTCACATCGATGACAAAGTGATCTTGATCTGTTTTATCAATAATGCCTTTAAGGTGTGCAAACATTCGATAATTTTTAAAATATCTAACTATGCTCAAGGTAGCGTTCCTTAGGACCCTTCGTCAATGATCCTCACGTCAAAAAAAAAGTGCATGCGTGGAGAAAAAGGTCACTAGAATCTTTTCCAAAAGCTCTTTAAACTCAATCTATGTAATTCAAGTTTTAATAAAATACATGTCTATTTTTGTTTTAGGAGCACTCATGACATTCACACTGACATCCCCTGCATTCGACGACGGGGGAAATATCCCTGAAATCTATACCTGCGAAGGCGAAGATCTATCGCCTGAACTTTCTTGGGATCATCCCCCTGAGGGAACAGAATCTTTTGTTTTGATTTGCGATGACCATGATGTGCCAAAAAACCTGAGGCCGGATGGTGTTTGGGATCACTGGGTGATTTTTAATCTGCCTAAGGAAACGCGTACACTCCCCAAAGGTGTGAAAGATCTTCCAGCAGGAGCAGTTGTGGGGAAAAATAGTTGGAATCGAAACGATTACGGTGGCCCTTGTCCTCCTGACCGTGAGCATCGCTACCAATTTAAACTCTATGCGCTCAATGAAAAACTTGATCTGGAGGGGCGTGCAACAAAAAAGGATGTTGAAAAAGCCATGGCAGGGCATATCTTAGAGGAAACGCTTTTAATGGGGCGTTATGATAAAAAACAAAGGCGCCTGAAATAGTTTTTAGGAAAAATTAACTGGCCAAGTGCAAAAGAGTGCGAAAGTGAGCATGACAAATAGCAATGGCTAAGGCGTCTGCAGCATCGTCTGTGACTTTGCCACAGCCTACTAAAAGCCTTTGTACCATCATGGCGACTTGGGCTTTATCCGCATGGCCTACGCCCACGACAGCTTTTTTGACACGGTTGGCGGAGTATTCTCCAATCACAAGGTTATAACGTGCGGGCACCATCAACACAACGCCGCGTGCCATTCCCAGGCGAAGTGTGCTAAGCGGATTTGTATTCACAAATGTCTCCTCCACAGCCGCTTCATCGGGGTGGTTTTCTGCGATCACATGACTGAGCTGTTCGCAAAGACTGCGCAATCGGTAGGCAAGAGATTGCTGAGAGTTTGATTTAATCACGCCATGTGTAACGTAAACCAAGCGGTTGCCGATGCTATCAATCACACCATAACCTGTTTTTTGAAGTCCGGGATCAATACCGATAATGCGTGTCATAAAAAAGCATAGCGTGATGATTTTTTTAAAAGAGTATCACAGGCAATATTTTTTTACATTTTATTCATTTGCATCGATTGTCTCTTTTATGGTGCTTTTCTCTTCGTTTAATTCCCTGTATCCGAACAATGTATATTCGAAGGCAGGGCGTTGGCCTACAGGAGAATTATCATCCTCATTAAGCTTCACATCCTTAGACATCTCATCAATAATTTCTACGATCGACTTTGGCTTTTGATTTTCCTCTTCCTCTTTTTTCTTCTCCCACAGCCACTCATCGTTTTTTTCTTCGTTTAATAAAGGAAAGGTCGGCTTTGTGTTAAGAAGAAGTTCGTTAAGAGTGGGTATTGATTTTTTAAGATATGTTTCTTTCAAGCATTCTTCGTCATTCTCCTGCAACTTTTTACGCATTTCTTTAATTTCTTTGATGAGGATGGGGGACATGAATACAGAGCTCGTGACAGACAAGAGTTGATTGGACTCCTCATAGTGTTCCTTGAGTCTGCTCATTAAAAAATCTATTTCTTTTTGTCTTTTTACTTCGTCTTCGGGGGTTTTAATTGTTTTTTCCAGATAAGACTTTAGTTCTTCCTCAGTCTTAGAAGGCATGGAGACAGAAATTTTTGTATAACGAGGGGGCAGAAAGATCTTATCCTCAAAGTCAGAGTTATTAGAACCCAAAGACACAGAGGCATTGAGGAAAATCAAAAGAAAAAGAAAAACGATCATAGTTACAAACTCTCAAACCATATCTTTTAGAAGTTTAGAATTGTAAAGATTAAAAAAGAGTTAAGATTGACCTGCTTTGAGGCGCTCTTTTAAAAGCTATTTTAACTCTTTTTACTTCATTAAAGATTTTTCTTTTTCATTTTCTTTATGACGAGGTCAATGGCTTGCTCAGGCGTGATTTCTGTAAAATTTATGGCTTTTGGAATGGAGGCAAAAATTTTCCCCACACGCACATAAGGTCCGAATTTACCAATATTCACTTCCATAGGCTCGCCTGTTTCAGGAAAAATCCCAAGAGGTTTTGGAAGCTGCTTATAAAACATGGCGTCTTCTAGCGTGAAGGTGCTGAGTGTGAGTCCAGCCGGTAGGCCTACGCGCTTAGGTTTTGGATCTTTGGGCTTTGCTTTACTGGGCTTTCCAGACTTTGTGAGTTTAGGGGGAGGGGGTTGATCAAACTCTCCCATCCATTGGAGATACCAACCATAGGGACCTTTGCGTAAAACAACGTCATTGCCTGTGAGGGGGTCTTGCCCTAAGATTTTTGATTCGTCCTGACGTTGGGCTGTTTCACCCTCACTATCTGTGGCGGCCGTTTCCACAAGAGGACGCGTATAGCTGCATTCAGGGTAGTTAGAGCATCCTAGAAACGCACCAAATTTACCAAGTTTAAGGCCAAGCTTCCCTTCATTGCATTTAGGACAGTGATTATCTTTTGCCGCGCCAAAAAGATAGGTCGCAAGATCATTTTGAAGTTGGTCAATAACGTGCGTAATATCCAGTTTCATCGCTTCTTGGACAGTGTGATGGAAGGGGCCCCAAAAAGCATCCATGACTTTTAGCCACTGGCGTTTGCCATCAGAAATCTCATCCAATTCCTCTTCAAGGTTTGCTGTAAAATGATACTCAACGTAGGTTTTAAAGTAATTTTCTAAAAAAGTTGTAACAATACGCCCACGATCATTGGGAATAAATTGACGTTTTTCCAGGTGTACATAATCACGATCTTGAAGAACTTGAAGAATACTCGCGTAAGTTGACGGACGCCCAATCCCAAGCTCCTCAAGTTTTTTAACAAGACTCGCCTCGCCATAGCGGGGAGGGGGCTCTGTAAAATGTTGGCGCGGTATTATTTTATCAAGATTCATCGGATCTTTTTCACGCACAGGTGGAAGAAGTTTTTCCTCATCTTCCGAAGTTTTAGTGTTGTCCGCACCATCATCTGTGCCTTCTTGATATACGCGCAAAAAACCATCAAAAACAAGCGTCGAGCCTGTCGCTTTAAATGCGTGCTGATGATTATCCGAGTCGATGACAAGGCTCACTTGGTCAAAAACAGCCTGCGTCATTTGACAGGCAAGCGTGCGCTTCCAAATCAAATCATAAAGTTTATATTGAGCTTCATCAAGATAGGGCTTTAGGGACTCAGGTGTACGGGTGATATCTGTGGGACGTACAGCCTCATGGGCTTCTTGAGCATTTTTGGCTTTGCTTTTGTAAACGAGAGGCGCCTGTGGGAGATATTTACCGCCATAGTTTTTGGTAATATAGTGACGCATATGCTCTACAGCTTCGGCGGATAATTGCACACCATCTGTACGCATATAAGTAATAAGACCTGTGCTCTCTCCCCCAATAGAAATGCCCTCATAAAGTTTTTGAGCAATTTGCATAGTGCGACTGGCGCTAAACCCGAGTTTGCGCGAGGCTTCTTGTTGGAGTGTGGAGGTAATAAAAGGGGCTGTGGGATTGCGCTTAACCTGCTTTTTATCAATGGATTGGATATTGTAATGATGTTTTTGAAGAGTCTCGACAGCCGTTGTTGCCAAAAGTTCGCTATTAATCGAAAACTTCTCGAGTTTTTTTCCACTGAGATGCGTCAATTTTGCGCTTAAGGGTAAATTTTCTGGTGTGTGAAAGTGTCCTGTAATCGACCAATACTCTTCGCGTTTAAACGCTTCAATCTCGATTTCCCGGTTCACAATAAGCCGTAAGGCGACAGATTGGACGCGTCCGGCTGAGCGAGATCCAGGGAGTTTTCGCCAAAGTACGGGAGAAATATTAAAGCCCACAAGGTAATCTAAGGCACGGCGCGCCATATACGCATCCACGAGATCTTGGTTTACATCACGGGGGTTTTTAAGCGCTGCTTGGACAGCGGTCTTTGTGATTTCATTAAAAACAATGCGCGCAATGTGTTTGCCTTTGAGGGCTTTTTTGTCCTGAAGGACTTGTAAAATGTGCCAGGAAATGGCTTCTCCTTCGCGATCAGGGTCGGTTGCGAGATAGACTGTATCAACGTTTTTGACTTCGCGCAAAATCGCATCAATATACTTTTTAGAGCGTGCATCGATCTCCCACAGCATTTTAAATGCGTGGTCAGGGTCCACAGAGCCATTTTTAGAGGGTAGATCTCTCACGTGACCATAGCTTGCAATAACACTAAAATCCTTGCCGAGGTAACGGTTAATAGTTTTTGCTTTTGCAGGGGACTCAACGATAACAAGACTTGGCATAAGAAAATGTAAAAACCTCTTTTGTCGTTCAAATAGCCATAAGAGGTTGCGACCTCTTAACACATTTCATTCTGTCTGTGTTGTAAGCCAATAGCAAGCTTTCCATTCAGTTGTAAAGAAAATAGTGAGGGGGTGTTGATGATTATAAAAAAACCACTCCGAAGAGTGGCTTTGAGTTTTTTAGTATTTTTTACCGGTTGGCCATTATTTTGCAAGCATTGCAAGCAAGAGAAGGGCGACGATGTTGATAATTTTGATCATGGGATTAATCGCAGGACCCGCTGTATCTTTATAAGGATCTCCTACAGTATCACCTGTCACAGCGGCTTTATGAGCCTCGGAGCCTTTGCCGCCATGATGGCCATCTTCGATGTATTTTTTTGCATTATCCCAGGCCCCACCACCAGACGTCATCGAAATAGCAACGAAAATACCTGTAACGATCGTTCCTGTAAGCATTGCACCAAGTGCTGAGAATGCAGAGCTTTGACCCGCAATGGCATTCACTGCAAAATAAAGAGCAATCGGCGCTACAATGGGAAGGAGGGATGGAGCAATCATTTCTTTGATCGCCGCACGCGTCAAAAGGTCAACAGCGCGGGAATAATCAGGTTTTCCTGTTCCCTCCATAATGCCTTTAATCTCGCGGAACTGGCGACGGACTTCGATGACCACAGCCGCTGCTGCACGCCCCACAGCCTTCATACCCATGGAACCAAAAAGATAAGGCAAAAGACCACCAAGGAAAAGTCCAATCAGCACAAAAGGATCTTTGAGCGAAAATTCAACATTAAGGTTTGGAAAATAATGTTTAAGATCTTCTGTGTACGCTGCAAAAAGAACAAGTGCTGCAAGGGCGGCAGAGCCAATAGCATATCCTTTTGTCACAGCCTTTGTTGTGTTGCCCACCGCATCAAGCGCATCTGTAATAACGCGGACTTCTTTGGGCAAATTCGCCATTTCTGCGATACCGCCAGCATTATCTGTGACAGGGCCGTAAGCATCGAGTGCTACGACGATTCCTGCAAGGGCAAGCATTGTTGTCGCCGCAATACCGACACCATAAAGACCTGCATTCATATACGCGATAATGATACCTGCACAGATGACAATCACAGGGAGTGCTGTGGCTTCCATGGACACAGCAAGACCTTGAATAATATTTGTTGCATGACCTGTTGTAGAGGCTTCAGCAACAGACTTGACAGGGCGAAAATGCGTGGATGTATAAAACTCAGTAATCCATACAAGAAGGCCTGTCACAGCAAGACCTGTAATCGCACAGATAAAAAGATTCATCGATGAAAATGTCATATTTTGAATCTGCATCATGGGTAAATTCATGGCATCCGTCAAAAGGAAAATGGCACCTGTTGAGACAACAGAAGCCGCGATAAAGCCCTTATAAAGCGCTTTCATAATATTTTGACTGTTGCCGAGGCGTACAAAAAATGTGCCAATAATTGAACCAACGATACAGACACCGCTGATAAGAAGGGGATAGAGCATAAGGGCCGATTGAATAGGTCCTGTAAAGAAAATTGCTGCAAGCAACATACTTGCCACAATAGTCACAGCATACGTTTCAAAAAGGTCTGCAGCCATACCCGCACAGTCGCCCACGTTGTCGCCCACGTTATCCGCAATCACAGCAGGGTTGCGAGGATCATCTTCGGGGATGCCTGCCTCGATTTTTCCTACAAGGTCCGCACCAACGTCAGCACCTTTTGTAAAAATACCGCCACCAAGGCGTGCAAAAATAGAAATGAGTGATGCACCAAAGCTAAGGGCTACGAGGGCTTCAAGGATTTGGCGTGGTTCATGATGCGCAGTGACAAGATAAAAATAATAACCGCTGACACCGGCTAAACCAAGGCTTACGACAAGCATACCTGTGATGGCACCCGATTTAAATGCGATATCAAGAGCGCGCCCAAGGCCACTGCGTGCCGCTTCTGCTGTGCGCACATTCGCACGGACAGAAACATACATACCGATATAGCCAGCAACGCCAGAAAGTACTGCGCCAATGCAAAAACCAAGCGCAACAAGTGGCGATAAAAGCCACGCCAAAAGACCTGCAATGACGACACCAACCATGGCAATGGTTGAGTATTGACGATTTAAATAGGCGCTAGCCCCCTCTTGGATAGCGGCTGCGATACGTTGCATATCAGCATTGCCGGTTGCCGCCGAAAAAACCTGGCGACTTGCAAAAAGCGCATAGAGAAGTCCTAAAATAGCACTTCCAATAATGAGAAAAACAGGATCCACAAAGACCTCCTTGTAAGAGTTACACACAAGCACATCATAAAATGATGCTTCTTTGCGTGACAGGATACGTTAAATTGGCAAAATTTGCAAATTTCCTTTTGCTTTTGTCCTAAAACGGATCACTTAATCTTTCTTTAATAGGCGTCTATTCAAGTGAATGATTGTAAATCGTGGTGTCTTATTTATTTACCACCAACCGAGAAAACGCCACCAAAGGCCGCCAAGGCCAAGCCATATAATAAGGCTTTGGATGCTGACGAAAAAACCAAGTGTCCACCATGTCGCCACAGGAACATAGCCTGTTCCAAACAAAACCACAGCGGAAGATGATCCATAGTGGGTCATGTGAGAAAAGAGGCTGCTGCAATAACCAAAAAGAAGGGCTGCCACGAGGGGAGGTGTGCCAATTGCAATCGCGACTGTTAGAAATGCACCGTACATAGCGCTTACATGGGCGGTATTGCTTGCAAAGAAATAGTGACTATAGAAATAAACAGCGACGAGAAATAAAAAGGCCCAATGCCACTCAAATTGGCTTACGTAAGCGCTCATGCTGTGACTAAACCATGCAACAAAACCATACTCGCTGAGGTATTTTGCCATGGTGACGAGGATTGCAAACCAAATCAGTGTGTGCCATGCGTCTTTTTCTTTTAAAATGTCCTCAAAGCTTAAAACGCCTGTGAGAAGTAAAATGGAAAGACCCATAAGCGCTGTTGTTGTGCTGCTGACACCGATGCTTTTACCATAAATCCAAAAGCCAAGCATAAGGGCAAACGTCCCAATCATGATCCACTCGTTTTTTTTAATGGGGCCCATTTCTGTTAATTTTTCTTTGGCAAGACTTACCGCATGAGGAAGAATTTTAAGCTCAGGTGGATAAATAAAATAAAGCATGAGGGGCATGAGCAAGATGCTTGCAATGCCTGGGACAATAGCACCTGTGAACCAGTTGCCCCACGTAATCATGGCGCCAGAGCTTGCGGCAATTTTCTGTACCATGGGGTTCGCCGCCATGGCTGTTAAAAACATTGCACTTGTAATAAGGTTTCCATGATAGCTGACCTGAACGAGAAAACTTCCGATTTTTCGCTCTGTGCCATCATGCGGTCTACTCCCCAAAGACTCGGCCATGGATTTGAGAATAGGATAAATAATGCCACCTGCACGGGCAGAGTTGCTTGGGATAAGCGGCGCAATAAAAAGTTCTGTAAACACAATGCCATAGCCAAGGCCAAGACTATATTTTCCTAAAAACCGAACAAAGATATAGGCAATGCGTGTGCCAAGCTGGCTATTAATAAACCCTCTCGCAATGAAAAAGACATAAACCACAAGCCAAATCACATCATCGCCGTAGCCTGACAAACCCTGTGTGCCAAGATCAAGCGTTCCTGTGAGGGCGGCGACTACAAGGCTGAGCATTGCAAGGGCGCCCATAGGCATGGCTTTAAGGATAATCCCTAAAATCGTTGCCACAAAAATAGCGAAAAGGTGCCAACCTCTTGGATCAAGGCCTACGGGAACGGGAAGGTTGTACAAGACCGCCCCAAGGAGGACAGGGATTAAAAGACGCGTGAGCATAAAAACTTTGGTATTGACGAAAATGATATCCATTGTAGGGAAATTTGCGCACCTTTACCAAGAATTTTTCACAAAAATCTTTTAAAAACTATTTTTTCCTTCATTCTTAACGATTTATTCATTTTTTACTTTTACCATGAGTGTATGGAACGGTATTTTGCGCATAGACTGCGTGAAATAGAGGTGAATAAGCATATAATTCTTGAAAATAAAGGGCGTGTGTACTAAAAATAGCCCATATTTCACAATGAATTATAATATTTATTTAAAATTTTATTAATAGAGGGCTTTAATAATGAAACACTATTTAACACTTTTATCACTCCTCATGGCAAGCACAGCCATGATCACAACAGGCACGTCAAAAACATTCGCTTCTGATATTAAGGAAGATGAAGATATAGACTGGAAGCTGAAGGAGATCGCTACAGACGATGAGGATGATGTTGAGGAGAATGTTATTCCCGACGAAAGTCCGTATGATTATATCACTTATCCTTTTAATGGGGATGACTACTATATTATCGCTGTGGATGAAAATAAAATAAAAAAACAAAGGGAATCTGGTGGAATGAGTTCAATGGAGGGCTTTTATAAAGAAGTTCTCAAGGAAAAAACAAAAACTATGGGAGCTCTCCTTAAAGGAGCTTATAAGGACGAGGATGGGAATATTCTTTCCTCCGAAAAGGTCTTTGCAAATAAATTTTTAGATTTTGTGGATGCTTTTCCTAAGGATCCAAATCTCAACAATATTATTAATGTGCTTCCCAATGATATTTTGAATGATGAATTGGTTAAAAAAGAAATAAATAATTTAAAAGAAGAGAAAAGTAAAAAATTCAACATCGTCAATAAAAATAAAAAAGAAGAAAACGAAATAAAAGATTTTTCAAAAGAAATAAATAATCTTAAGGAAGAAAAAGAGAATAAAAACCTGAATATCAATGCGGAAAAGGCTCTCCATTATATTAATTATGAGGGGTATAATGTTCTTTTGAAAAATAATTGGGAGAATATTAATGATAAAGAGGTTGTAAGCTTCCTCCAAAAATACAAACCCCTGACACAGTATACAGACCCTCTGATCAAGGATAACGAGTTGTTTAAAACAGGGGGAAAATATCAAGGCTATTATAACAAACCAGAAAATTTTGAGCGTGAAATGCTCAACCTTTTTAAAAAATCTTTAAAGGATGGTGAAGATAAAGACATTCTTCTGAAACTTATTCCAGATGATATGAAAAAAGATATTGAGGAAAAGATTGAAAAAGAGAAAAACGATAAAAAGATTCAAAATGAGCGTGAGCTGCGTTTAAAGACAGTGAACGACGTGGCGAAAAAACTAGAAAACGACAATGATCTCTATGTCATCACTACAGATGAACTGGGCGCTCTCTATCGCATTCTTGTGAATAAAGACAGACTTGGCAACCAGAAAGATAAATTCAAGGACGATAAAAC
>JAKBAR010000041.1 GCA_021808925.1 Pseudomonadota bacterium
AAATAGCGAAAAAAATAGGATTTTCCAAGGAAAATCTAGGGGCGCGCTGATAAGAGAAATTTTTAAAAAAATCTTCGCAAAAATACAACTTACCCCCTCTTTTTGATCGATTTTTGTGAAAAATTCAAAAAATAAACATAAAAATCATGAAAAACCACAAAATATCGGTCAAAAAAGCATCCTTTCCATCGAATATTCGCCTCAAAAATCGCCTAGTCACGCAAAAAATACACTATTTTTCATGAAATCCCCTCGAAATTTCCCAAAATGGGCTGAAAAAAGGGCTATTTTCAAAGAAAAAGGCGGCTATCCCCACTCAAATCAGAGAGTGAAGGCCTCAAATCATGCTTTTAATGGACAATAATGTGCAAAATCAGGAGATAAAAGCTTCAATTTACTATTTTTCTCGTCAAAAATGACGTCATATCCAGGAAAATTCGCCTTAAAATCCTAAAAATTCACCAAATCACGGGAAAATAACCCCATTTTTGCCCGAAAAACACACAAAATAGCGAAAAAAATAGGATTTTCGAAAGAAAATCAGGTGTATTTTCTTGAGAATTTCAAAAATGAGGACGAGAAAATCCTCTCTTTGACAAGAATGTTTATGAGACTACCCCGAAAAAATTGGAAAAAAATCTCTTCAAAGCTCAAAATAACGATAATAAAACTTATCATGTTCCTTAGCCTTTGGAGAATTTCTAAAATGCACTTGTATCGATGTTAATAAGTTTGGAAAAACATTAAAAAGCTTGTTAAGTGCGCTTTTTGGAGACTCTGCCCCCAACTCAATAAGATTCAAAGGAGGAATGGAGGTTATCTAGTGTTTTGTATGAAAATTTGTTAGGCTATCTCCATCTTATTTTAACTTCATTTGATCAAAAGTGTTTGAACGATTTATTGCTTTTCGCTACCTCCGCTCTTCTAAACAGGAGGGGTTTGTCTCTGTTATTGCAGGTTTTTCTTTGCTTGGGATTGCGATTGGTGTTGCGACACTGATTATTGTTTTATCGGTTATGAATGGCTTTAGAGAAGAGCTTTTAGGCCGTATTATTGGTGTGAACGGTCATATTTGGGTGCTGCCTAATACGCCTACTTTTGAAAATATCGATAAAGTTTTAAAAGATGTTCGCTCAATCCCCGGTGTGCTGGAGGCGCATCCTACCATAGAACGTCAGGCCGTGTTGATGCATAAAGGGCAAGCGCGGGGGCTTCAAGTTCATGGTATGCGTGTAGAGGATATTAAAGAGCGATCGATTATTGCGAATACGCTGAAATTTGGCACATTAGATAATTTAACCGAGGGCAAGGTTTTGATTGGAAAGCGTTTAGCGGATATTTTACAAATTAATGTTCTCGATACCATTACACTGTTAAATCCCGATGGCAATCATACAGCGTTTGGGACTGTGCCCAAGCAAAAGAATTTTGAGGTGGCTGCGATCTATGAAATAGGCATGAATGAGTATGATAAGAATGTGATTTTCATGCCCCTTGCCTCTGCGCAAAGTTTTTTTAAAATGAAGGGGTCGATTTCAAATATCGAAATTTTTATTGATCAACCTGATCATGCAAGTGCGTATACAGCGTTGATTCAATCTAAAATTGGTGATCACTATAAAACGCTTAATTGGCAACACAGCCAGTCACCTTTTTTTCAGGCCGTGGAGATCGAGCGCGATGTGATGTTTGTGATCTTGACGCTGATTATCCTGATTGCCGCGTTTAATATTATCTCCAGCCTTATTATGCTGGTGAAGGATAAAAATAAAGATATTGCGATCCTCCGTACGATGGGGGCCACGCGTGGTTCGATCCTTAAAACTTTTTTTATCACAGGTGCCAGTATTGGTGTGGTGGGGACGTTGTTGGGGGTGATTCTTGGTGTGAGTTTCGCAACGCACATTGAGGAAATCCGCCAATTTCTTCAAAATGTATGCGGGGTTGATCTTTTTAATGCAGAGATTTATCACCTCACAAAATTCCCTGCAAAGATGGATCTGCGGGAAGTGTTGATAGTTGTTGGGATGAGTTTATTTCTCTCCTTTGCGGCAACTTTTTACCCTGCGTGGAAGGCAGCGCGTCTTAACCCTGTAGAAGCGCTACGGCAATAAAAATATAATATTCGCAATAAAATAAACCTTTTGTTAAGTTTTTTGTGATAGATATTGAGTGATAAAAACTTATTAAAGGAATATTACCATGAATAAAACATGTAAAATAATTGCGACATCCATGGCATTTATGTTGGGGGGGGCGTATCATAACTCTCCTGCAATGGCTGTGAAGATTAAAAAGGAAGAAAAAAATCTATTCGTAAAACAGATTCGACAGAAAAGAGAGGAAGAAAAAAATGCCCAAAAACAATTGGAAAAGACACCTCTCATAGATTATGAAAAATTTAAAAGGATTCTTAATGCATTAAAGGTGCTGGGAAACTCTTCAGAGAATCGCGAAGATTATTTTTACCTTCGTAATGAAACAAAGATGGAGATAGAAAAATTCCTTTTGGACAAAATTTACACTCTCTATAATGATCAAAAACCAGAGGGTAATTTCGAGAATATTTTTCTAGAAACAGTCAATACTCTCAATGATAAGATGCGTTCCGTTTACCAGCAATTTAGTTTTGACGAAGGTGAAAAAAAGGAAGAAAACAATCCAAAACCCTTGAGTCTTAATGATAAGGAACTCCAAGAGGTAATTGAATTCTCTAGAAAAATGAACGATTATCAGGGTATATGGATAGACCCTATTGTTGCTAAGGCCTTTGCACAACTAAAAAAGCCTGAATAATATAAGTGGGCAGGGCAGTGGTACTGCCCACTCCCCCCCCTTCAATCCTGTAGAAGCGCTGCGGCAATAATCATTAACACTCAGACTGAAGATCAATATGACAGATGGATTGGGAAAAGAAAACTACCATGAATTTGGCGCAGAAGCAGATCGCCGAAACCAAAGGAGACGAGAAGAAGAAAAGAAAAAAAGAAAAAAAGAAAGAAGCAGACAGAAAATTTGACGAAGAACGAAAACAAAAAGAACAAGAGGATACGCATAGAATCGTTGGTAAAATAATCGATGTGCGGGGTAAATTATGGAGATCATCAAGGCTCTAGGGCACTGACGCCTCCCTCACTAACCTTAGATTACTATGAGTCAACCGGAAAAGACTAAGTTTATGAAAAATTAACGATCTTAATTATTGTGAGGAAGGGCTGCAACTAAATTATTGTTTATTTTTTTTATTAACTTTTTGTGCTATGAACTTATTGATGGATGAATAACACAAAATAAAAGGAATATAATGAACAAATTAAATACAATGATTGCATCTTCTATAGCGCTTGTGCTGTTGGGGGCGTATAACGTAGCTGATGCTATGGATAAAGATGAAAAAGAAATCACGAAAAAAGACGTTTACTATGTTTCACAAGAGGAACAAAAAAAGTCGAAAAAAAATTAAAAAATGTGCTAAGTCGTTTGTATTCCTGTGCAGGTTTTAATTTTAAAGAATTTTCTAATCAACTACGGAAGGAAAGAGAAAGGAAAAGAGTGACAGAAAACTCTTTTCTGGAAGCTGTTAACGATGTGGATAGAGCTCATGATTGTATAAATAGTCTCTGTAAAGAACTTGGAATAGAGGAAAAGACATCAGATGAATGGATCGATAATAAAATCAATAGTTTCTCGGATATTCTTAATCTGACAGCAGATACATTTGAAAAAGCGCGCACACAGGGCATTCTCACAAAAAATACTTTTGAAGATGTTATGAAATTATGTGAAACAAAGAGCAAAAAATTCTCTCCACCTACAAAAGACCGAATGCTTCATGAAAACAAGGAAATTCTTGATACATTTATTAAAGACCTTGAGAAAAAATTAAAAAAAGATACTTACGATAAAAATCCTATGAATGACCTCATTAAGGAAAGGCATGCTCTGTTCATGCTTGAGAAAGATAAAAACCATACAGAGAAAAGAATTAGACAATGTGTCCAAACGATAAAAAGTGGTGAGAATAGGCTGATAGATTTCAATGAAAAATTAAAAAAAGATCCAAACAATAAAAGTGCTAAGGACGGTATTCGTGAAATAGATGGCATCGTCAAAACAAATAAAGACAGAAGAGATTTCTTCATAAAAATTATTGAAAGGATTGACGCAGAGATAAGCAGAAAAAATGAAGTCATTGAAAGCCTCGAGAATAAATTTAAAGAAGATACTGAAGAATAACGCTCAAGACCAACGACGGGTTGCGCTTTTATACAATTTGTGTACAATGGCGTAGCCCCTTCTTTTGCTTAAATATATGACGCAACAGCCCTTTTGTCTGCAGCTTTCAAACATCCGTCACGATTTTAAGCAAGGTGATGAAACGATTCATGTGCTCAAAAATATTAATCTTGGGATTAAGCCGGGCGAGCTTGTCGCTCTTGTGGGGCCCAGTGGTTCAGGGAAAAGCACGCTGCTACAGATTGCGGGGTTGCTTGAAAAACCCTCCGCCGGGACTGTATCTATGGATGGCCTTGTATGCGGTCATTTAAGTGATCTGAAACGCACAGAGCTTCGCCGTCTTTATGCAGGTTTTGTGTATCAGGCCCATCATTTGCTGCCGGAGTTTACAGCCCTTGAAAACGTCATGATGCCACAGCTCATTGCCGGAAAATCAAAACGTGAAGCCCGCCTTTATGCGGAAGAACTCCTCACGAAACTAAAACTTAGCCACCGCTTGAAACATCGCCCTTTTAAGCTATCAGGGGGTGAGCAACAGCGCGTTGCGATTGCCCGCGCCCTTGCCAATCATCCAAAAATTTTGATTGCAGATGAACCCACAGGCAATCTTGATCCCCACACCTCCGATATTGTTTTTGATGAGTTTAAAGCGCTGGCGAAGGAAAAAAATGTCGCAGCGCTTATTGCAACGCACAACATGGATCTTGCTCAAAAAATGACACGGCAGGTCATTTTAAAAGATGGAGTCCTTGTCGAATAGCTATTGATCTTCCACCAATGCTGATATAAAAATCAATAAAAATACAATTCAAGCATTAAAATGTTTTATTTAATTATTACGATGATTATGAGTGTGTTTATGGGCAGCACATCTTTTTTACTCGCTCACGCTATTGAAAATGAAAGCAAGCTAAAAGATATTCTTTACAAAGAGGGCTCAAACGTTCTTCTGCGCCCCATTCAAAAAGGGGATGAAAAGGGACTCGCGCCTATTTTTGGTGATGAAACATCCATGAAGTATTACGGTCAAGAAAAAATATATAGTAAAGATGATATTAAAAAAATTGTCGAAAAAAATGTGCTTAATAATCAAAACCCTGACAGAGAGCATTATACCTTTACTATTTTAACGGATGCCGGTGTATCGGGTCTATTGACCGTTTGGTATCCTCACAGAAAAGAAAATGCGTTTGAAATTGGTTATGTGATTGACCCCCATTTGAGTGGGTTAGGTATCGCCACAGAAGCGGCACGTCTTGTGATCGACGCTATTGACAATCCATATATTAAAATAATTGCAACGGTTCATCCTGAAAACAAAGGATCCCAAAAAGTCTTGGAAAAATTAGGATTTAAGAGGGATTTATCACGTCAAGGCGTTACTGCCCCCAAAACAGGGAAAATCAGGGATTATTATATTTACGTGCCCAAAAAAGAGAATTCTATAAAATCGAGTCTCTAGCCATAAAATCCTCGCGCTGTTCTTTTGGAAATTTTTCAATGGCATAGCGCAGCATAGTGCGCGGCATTGTGGATCGATTCATAACGTTTGTCACAATAATCCCAGAGCCTCCTTGCGCCATGTGGTTAAAAGCCGACCTTTTTTTTGGAGCACATAAAGACGGAGGTCTTCTGCATTCGCTAAGAATGAAGGCGGGAGATTAAGCTCTTTTGCACATTTTTCACTGTGTTTGCGCAATTCTGAAAGGGTTTTTTGCTGAGATGTTGTCAAAGGCATCGCAAGTGGGTCATCATCTTTTTGATCTTTCGTATGATCGAAAACATCGCACAGCTCCTCGAGGAGGTTATAGGCTTCAAGAGATGTCGCACGTTTTGCAAAATCAATTAATTTTTCTTTGCTTTGGCAGAGGCTCATTGCCGTGATAGCTTTGTCACTTAAAAAGCGAGAGCGATTCATATTCAGACGACTGGCATGCTTATGCTGAAAGGCAAAAAGAGCCTTTGCCCACGCATAGTTTTTTTTATAAATGCCCATCCGCGAAAGGCGACTGGGCGTGGAGGAGGTTATCGAGTCAGGGGAGGAAAGGCTTCGCATCTCATCAAGCGCCCACTTCAAACGTCCGTGATGATCGAGGTCACTCAGGATCATAGGATAAATATCCGCGAGATAAACAACATCTTCAGCAGCGTATTTGACCTGCTCAAAGGCCAAGGGGCGTCTCATCCAATCAGTGTGTTGTTGGGATTTATCAATGGAAAGACCTAAATAATGTTTCACAAGGTCGTGATACGACAAACTGCTTCCAAGGTGTGTCGAGAGCCCTAGAAAAACGGCTGCGATTTGCGTATCAAAAATATAAGAGGGAAGCTCTTTATAAAGGTGAAAGAGAACCTCGAGGTCTTGACGACAGGAGTGAAAAACAAGGGTAAGAAAATCCTCAAAAATAAAGGGTTTGAGGGTTTTTGGGTGCCACGTCGGGGAAAGGGTGTCAACAATGGCGCAGGTATTGTCAAAGGCAATTTGAATGAGGCAAAGCTCAGGGTAAAAAGTTTTTTGCCGAATAAATTCTGTATCCATTGCGATAAACGATTGCTTGCTTTCTCTAAAAGATTCATAGAGCGTTTCAATATCGTTAGGGTTTGTGAGTAGGTGCATAAAAAATTTTTAAAAAAGATAGGAGCCTTTATTCTAATGTATTTTAAATTTTTTGCCAAATATCGGCCATTTCTTTTAAAAGTTGGCGGGTTTGAAGACAGAGTGTGTAATCCTCTTTTTGATTAATATCTGTAATATTCGCGAGGATAAGAAAGCAAAAACCATGGATATCCTTGGCAAATATTTCCTGTTCCTTTGTGGAGGTGTCAAACAAAGGTATGAGGTTAGTCAGTGCCATAATGACCTTTTCAGAAGCTTGATAGCGCCCATAATAATCTTTTTCTAAAAGGCTTTGAGCAATGTTCTCAACCCACACACTGCATTGATTAAAAACAAGAGCAACCATTTGAGCTCCTGTTTTAGAGCGGTTTTTATGGTGCTGATAGTGCTTTAAAACTTTATTCATAAAGTTACTGTCCTTTAATTGCGTGCTGTGAGAAGCTCTGTATAGATATCCATCATATCCGTCATTTCTTTGTAATACCCCTCGAGTTCACGGACGCGATTAAAAAGAAGAATGATCCGTTCTTCTTCGCGAGCTGCCTCAATTTTAAGTCTTTCTACTTTTTCGTGATCACGATAATTTTTATCCTCAAGATTTTGGATTTCTATGTCGATGTTTCCTGTTTGGTAATCGATATAGCTATCTGTCATTTCTTGGAGTCTATCAAGGAGACCTCTTGTCGCTGTGACGGTTGTGCTTACAGTTGTGCCATTAATATTAATGCCATCAAGCGCTGTGGCAGTAATTGTTGTACTGATAGGGGCACCATTAACGGTGAGACTATTCATCTCTGTCGTATTCAGCATGATGGCAAGCCCATTAAAATTTCCGCCAGAAGCTCCTTGAAAAACGCCATTAGCCAACGTTGTGGCTGTTTCTGTCACAAGGGAGCCATTAATCGTTGCACTCAATGTTCCAACAAAACTGCCGTTGACGTTTTGCACAGAAAGCGTGACAGGGACACCTGAAAGGGTGCTATTTTGGATAAAATTGGGTGTTGAGGAGACACTAAAAAAAGAATTTGTAGAGTAGGACTGTGTGGTTTTAAGACCGATGTTTATGCCATTAAATGGTGAAATTGGCGTGCCCTCGACAATAGGAGGACCTTGGAAAAGGCCTCCCTCAAGAAGTGTAGCTGGGGCTGTGATGGTCGTACCATTGACTGTGGCACTGAATGTCCCAACAAGGGTGCCATTTGCATTTTGGACAGAAAAGGTGATAGGAACTCCAGAAAGCGTATCATCTTGCACAAAGTCAGGTGCTGAGAAAACACGAAAATAAGGATTACTTGAAGAAACTTGATTGCCAACAACGGTCAAAACTTGAGTAATACTATCGCTATTAATGAGCTGATCAAGCGTAGGCTCATCAAGATAAATATCGTTTGTCCTGTCAAGGTTCATATACCCTGTAGATTTTCCCCCAACCAAGAGGCCAATAGCGCTTAAGTTATTGGGTTGCGTATTACTAACGCCTGGGACCCACGCTGACAAAAGACCTGTGAGCATAAAAATTTCTGATTTTAAAACACTACTTCGATGAAGACAAGCCCCTTCCTTAGGTGTAATTTTATCAGCCTCGTAGGCCGTTTGATCCCGGGCAAATTTTTGTAGAGTATTATATGCTTTGACAAACTCACCAAACCCTGTTTGGAGGACGAGTCTATCGTAATCAATAGTACATGTGAGTGGCCCTGTATTTGCAGCATTCACTTCAATTGTCACATTCGGAATAAGATCAGAGACAATGTTTGTTCCTGAGCGTGTGATATTGAGCCCATTATAGGTAAAATTAAGCAAGAGGTTGTTCAATGGTGTCACAGCAGGCAAAGTATTATTGGATGTATTGAGTGGAACACCAAGACCTTGAAGAATTGTTTGACTTGTTCCTGTGAGGTCAATAGGAAGAGAAAGAGAGGGGGTTGTAATCTGCCACGTGTAGTTCACACCATCCACGGTAAAAAGATTCATTTGCATGGTGTTATTAGGAAAAGCAAGGTTAATCGCATTTGAAATATCCAAAAGAGACATATTAATGGAGCCATTGCTCCCGTCAGTTATAGGAATTGTTGTGCCATTAATCACAAGATTGCCTAAAAGGCTAAGGCCCGTTGTTGTGTTTGCAAAAGTTTTTGTGCTGAGAACTTGGTCACTTGAGGCCATTTGTATGACATTTATTTTAAAACTTTGAAAATTTGCATTGTTTGTGGCGGTGACACGCACCTGAGCGCTCATGTCCAGGCCGGTAGTATTAAATGTTGTGGGGTATCTTTGCGCCCAAAGGTTTGGAGTGTCTGTATTGGGCCCCAGATAATTACTGAGACTTTTTGCAAAACGGCTGACAGAGACTGTGTTTTCTTTGAGTTCCCTGAGTTTGCTAATTTTTTTAAGATTATCATCAATTTTATCTTGGATGATGCGCGCTTCTTCGCGCTTAATATCCCCAAGGGCCTTTGCATACTCATTTGGGTCAAATTTTGAATCCTGTAATTTAGTTGAGACTAAAAAACGTTTGGCACCTGACAAAGGGTCTGTACGTTGTTGGATGAGGCTCTGTGAGGTACCCAAATTATTTGTTGCAATATCAACCATGGAATATTTTGCCTCATTGAAAAAAAGAGGTAGGCAAAAGTTGCCTACCTCTTAGAAGTTTATTAACTAATACGATCAAGAAGCTGTGCTAGACGTTGCGTGTCTTGCACGGCCTGTGAGAACACAGAACTTGACATACTGGAAAGAGCTTTGAATTTCGTCAACCGTTCCGTGGCGTCAGCAATGTTTGTGTCTGTATAGGTACTTTTTGCGGCTGATTGGTTTTGTTGTGAAATCTTAAGGTTATCGACTTGGAAGTCAAGCTGACTTCGCGTACCACCAAGCTGTGCCGCAAGATTACTAACAGTGGCAGCAGCAGCGTTGAGAGCTATGTTGGCTGTTCCAGCATTTGCAATTGTTGCAACGTTTGTTCCCGCAAGTTGAAGAGAAGCTGCGTTGACGGCTTTAAAGTGAATCGTCACAATATCCGAGGAATGCTGTTCGATCTGACCCGATATAGAAAGTGTTGAGGCAGCTGTGACTGTTACACCAACCTGAGCAAGGTTTGCAGCGCCGTTAAATGCGTTAAGAGCAAGTGTAAAGTCGCCCACAGTGATTGTTTCTGTCATAGAGGCACTTGCTGTGACTGAGGTCGACGCAGACTTAAGACCGTTTGTGACCGTAAAGGTTCCAATACCATTACTCACTGTATAGTTTAATGAACTAATACCTGCAGAGGCAGATGCACCTGGGGTGACGGTTGCACCCGCCCACATAGCCACAGAAGAGCTTGTACCAAAAGAAGTATTTCCTGTTCCAATACCAAGTTGTTGTTTCAAAAGATTTTGGAAGGTGGCGGCTGTACCGTCAAAGGCTGTTACAGTCGCAGCATAGGTTAATCCAATGGTACTAAAACCGTCTGCTTGATTTTTAAGAAGCAGCACATCGTTTGCGACAGGGGCGGCAACAGTATTGCTAAAAACGCGTCCATCTTGGAATGTCACAGCAATGTTAAAGTTAGCACCGTTAGCCGTAACCGTAGCGCTTGCAACTGTACCGTCAATGGCACCTTGAGTATCACCTGTTGCAAATGTACCGGTAAAGGCATTTGTGACTGCGTTTACAGTAAAAGCCTGTGTTACAGCACCATTTGCAGCCAAGCTTGCCGCAGAACCATTAAAGAGCTGTGTACTTCCCCAACGGGTGAATGTGGAAAGGTTTGTGATTTGAGCTAAAAGCTGTTGATACTCTTGGTCAAGCATCGCACGCGAAGGGTCGTCAAGTGCGCCGTTGTTTGCTTGGCTTGTAAGGGCCTGCATACGCGTAATAACGTTTTGCATTGTGTCAAGCGTACCCGCACCCATCTGAATCAAGGCAATCAACTGATTTGCGTTTTTTGTCGCCTGAGCAAGGTTGCTAATAGTCGCATCAAGGCGCGCACCGATCGCATACTCAGAAGGTTTGCGGGACGGATCATACGTCACGATACCCGAAGCAAGTTCTTGCGTCGCAAGACTGGCCATGCGGTTGTTGCGTTCCATGTAACGACGGGCGGCCATGGCGCCGATGTTGGTATTGGCTGAAAGATCTGTCATTTTTGTTTCCTCACATCTTGTGGGTTAGTGTTAAAACGCTTCATGCGTTCGAAAAGAGATAATGCAATTTTTATGCCTGACAAAGGCTATTTCTCTTGAATTATTTTTTGCAATAGTATATTAAGTTAATATTAAGTATAAAAATGAGAAAGTGTAATGAATTTAAGTAAATTTTTTTATCTCATGGCGTTGTTATTTGTTTTCAACAGTGTAAGCCATGGTTCTAATGAAAATATAAGCAAAGAGAATATTAATCCAAATAAAAGAAAATACGTAAGGACTGGAAATCACTCTAAAGAAAAAAGTTGCATCGATCCTCAGGCAAAGTATCGTGAAAAAATCCAAAAAGCAAAAAAAGAGTATTTGATATTGAATGGCCTTAAAAAACTTCCCAAAGATTTTCTCACAACAGAGGAGCTGTCTAAGCTTAAAAACAATACGCCTCAAGCGAGAAATCAAGCTAGTTTGCAAAAATGTTTGGAGCTTTTAAAGAAAGATTCCAGAAGCACTTTTTATAAGGGAAATAAAAATTTAGTGATAAGAGAAGAGCAAGATAAAATTAATAATATAGACTCGGGAGAGGCGAAAGAAGAAGACCCCTCTGACGAGGAAAAACCTATGCAGAAGAAACAAAAAGTCAAAGAGGCTTCGATTTTTCAAATTATTGATAAAAACTAAGGAGCATTTACCTTCTCAAGAGGTACCGCAAAATGCCGTTAAGGCGCGGAAATCCTTGAGAAGTCAGGCGCATATGCTCTCCCTCCATCACCAAATCACCGGATGTAATTAAGGTATGGAGGGCTTTCTCGTTTACAAAAGAAACATCCGGTAGCGACAAACCTTCTTTTAAGCGCAGCCCCATCATTAAACGCTCGCACAGTTGTTCATTTTCTGTAATAACGGTGGACCGAATCGTGCCAGAGCCGTCATTGAGAACTTTTTTACACCAAACATTGGGTGCTTTGTGTTGCTCTGCGGCAATTTTTTCCCACCTGTGGTTATAATAGCGTCCGTGAGCCCCTGGCCCCACGCCGACATAGTCTTCATAGCGCCAGTAAATCAGATTATGCTGACTTTCAAATCCAGGCATGGCGTGATTTGAAATCTCATACATGGGCAAACCTTTTTCAGCAGTAATAGCTTGGGTGAGATTGTACATGTCCGCTGCAAGATCGTCTTCTGGCAAGATAATTTCTCCACGGTCATAACGTGGCGCAAAGGCTGTGCCTGGCTCAATTGTGAGCTGATAAAGAGACAGATGTGTTGTGCCAAAAGCAAGACCTTGGCGCAATTCCTTTTCCCAATCAGACAATGTTTGGGAGGGACGCGCGTAAATCAGATCAAAACTCACACGATTAAAAATCTTTTGCGCCATATCAATGGCTTTCATGCCCTCATTGGCTGAATGACCTCGCCCAAGAAAATGCAAATCATTATCAGAAAAAGATTGAATGCCAATAGAAAGTCGATTAATCCCTGCGTCTTTAAAGGCTTGGAAGCGACTCGTTTCTGCCGTGCTTGGGTTTGCTTCAAGCGTTATCTCAAGAGAATCATTGTGGCACCAAAGAGTTTGTGCTTTTTCAATAAGTTGAGCAGTGAGGGAAGGAGGCATAAGCGAGGGTGTGCCGCCGCCAAAAAAAATAGTTTGAAGAATGTGCGCTGACGTTTCTGCATAGAAACGCTCAAGCTCATGCATATAGGCCTGTGTATACTCTTCGATATCAATAGTGTTGCTGACAAAACTATTGAAGTCACAGTAGGGGCACTTGGAGAGGCAAAAGGGCCAGTGAATATAAAGGCCAAGGGATCTCATACGTTGAGGAAAGCTCTGTTTTTAATGTAAAAGCAGAATACGCGAAATAAAAATATTATGTAAGCGAATACTTTATTTATTGCTCCTGTTCGCGAATAAATGCGGCAATGCTCGGTTGAATCGTATTGCGCCAACGGCTTCCGTTAAAAATACCATAGTGCCCTACGCCCTTTTGAAGAAGAGTTTTGCGTTTATGTTCAGGGATATTTTTGCACAAATTATGGGCTGCGAGTGTTTGCCCTGGGCAAGAGATATCATCGAGTTCTCCCTCCACCGTCATCAGGGCTGTTTTATTAATCGCCTCGGGCGTGATGGGGTAATCTTTCCAAGTCATTTCTCCTTTTGCCAATGTATAATTTTGAAAGGAGTGATAAATACTATCTAAGAAATACTCACCGGGTACATCCATCACTGCACGGTATTCGTCATAAAATTTACGGTGCATATCCACACCCTCCATATCGCCTTGGACAAGATGCTGAAACAGTTTATTCATCGCTTCTTGATGACGCTCAGGATTGAGGCTCATAAACCCACCCAACAAAATAAATCCAGGACAAACATCGCGTCCGGCCCCTTTATAATAAGAGGGAACGGGGGAAATAATATTTTTCTTAAACCAATCGAGGCTATGTTCTGTTGAAAAAGTATTAACCTTTCCAGGATTGATACGGGCATCAATAGGTCCCCCCATCAGTGTGATAGAGTAGGGTTGGCAATTTTCCTTATAAAGAGCAAGCAGGCTCGTCGCCATCAGTACAGGCACGGAAGGTTGGCACACAGCAATAATATGAATGCGTCGTCCTGCATGTTTTTGAGTGAGGCTTCGAATAAAATCGAGGGTGTATTCCACATAATCTTCTAGGGTAAAAGGGCCATTGCTTGCAGGGATAAGTTTTGAGTCGTTCCAATCTGTAATATAGGTTTGGTGAAAAGGAATGACTGCGCGCGCTGTATCCCTCAAAAGAGTCGCAAAATGTCCGGACAGAGGGGCTGAAATCAGAACAATCGGGTCATTCTTAAGCTCACGGTTAAGAGAGTCCGTTGTCGCTGTGCGTGAAAACTCTTTAATTGTGCAAAATGTTTTATGAAAATGCTCTTTTTCTTCAACGGCTAAAACGGCTTTATTGCGTTGAACATGTGTAATACCAAAGGCAGGCTTTTCATAAATACGGGTATTGCGCTCTAAAAGCTCTGTCGATGCTCGCATATAACGACCATAAAGACCTGAATGATCGGCATCAACAGCGTCCAAAAGGGCCGATGCAGCTTCTGTCGCCATGTGTGTAGGCCAAAGCGCGGCATTTTTAAGTTCATGAAGGTGATAAAGCATATACATTGTATTGTTTCCTTAGATTTAATCAAAATAGATGCAATTTTTATGCCAACATCTTTATAAAAGGACTAAAACTGACCATTCATTGACTTTTTTTAACAAAAACTTCTCTTCTGATGTTTAACGCTATGAGGAAAGTTGAAACATTTTATACTAGTATAAATGTTTAGAAAATTCTAATTTTTCCTGTTTTCCCCCGATTTTTTCGCTTTTATGGGCCTTTTTTGATCGCAGTAGTGCATATTTGAGTTGTTTCGCATGAGAAGTACGCCTTTTTTGAGGTAATTTTGGTGATTTTAAGGGATTTTTGGCTGTTTTAAGTCTTTGATTGTCGAAAAAAATC
>JAKBAR010000071.1 GCA_021808925.1 Pseudomonadota bacterium
ATGGTAAGTGATGGACAATGACCTCTTCGTCGATATGAGGCGATCCACATTGAAGGCAACTATCACGGAGCAACAGCATGATACTTTCACAGCGAGGGCAGGTATGGGCTGTTTCAAAAAAAGCACTTTCCACAAGAGAGGATTCTTCTAAGTAGCGAAAAATATCAATTCCCTTAAGGCTTATATCCGGTCTGAGCGTATGAATAACGGTATCAAAATAGAGATAACCAAATCCCTTTTTAAGCATTGTGTCGAGGAGAGGGGTAATGGCTCTATCGCGTGACCATAAAAAGAGAAGACCTGCATAAAAAATATCAAAATGGGCATCTTTTGCGGGGCTGCCAAGCATAGTGAGTTTTTCGCAAAGGGGCTGAATGCTTTGGAGCGTCACAGAGAGTGACACTTCATTGAGGTCTTCAAGATAGAATTCGGGCAGTGTTAAGCGTGGTTGGTAAATTATGAGGGGCCTAACGCCAACAAGGCTAAGAATATCAACATGAGCAAGGGTTTTTTCTGTCGAGAGAAAAGCATCGGATGTTTGGGCATGGGGGTGCAGTGCCCATCCTTTTTGATGAAGGAATGGACTTAAAGGCTCACATAAACGGGAAAGAGCGGGGTCAACCCACAACTTTAATGGATGCACTCTCAATACCTTTTCAGGTTCTTTTTAGCCCTCTTCTACGACTGATTTTATGTTGAAAAAGTTAATACTTTCTTAGGAAAATGGAAAAATTTTTAATTTTAGTTTTTTTTGAGGAATTTTAGTGAAAAAGTTTTTTAGAATTATTTTTTTCTAGAAGTTCCCTCTTCAGATCTCTAGAATATCCTTCGAGCGGTACACGTTACAATCGAAAAGAGGTTTACTTTTATCTCGACGCATTCTTTCAAACGAACATTCTCCTATTTTCTGCCCTATTTTTGGTGTAAGGAGACGCGTTTTTTTCTAATGGCTGCCCTTATTGTCATGGGGGTTGATATTTTTGCTGTGACGTATCTGCCATTTTGTTTTAAAAACATCATCGAAAATCTAGAGCTTAAAGGCGCTGTCCATGGTCTTCTAGCCCTTGTTGGTATTTATGCAGGCGTGAACATTTTATCAAAGACAGCTTCCTTTTTGCAGGATTTGCTTTTCTTTCCTGTCATCAATGTGACGATTCGCGAATTTCACTATAAAACAACCGAGCACGTTCACAATCTCTCTTTGAGTGATTACCAGAAATTATCGATTCCAGAGGTGATTAGTTTTCAAAAACGCATTGGATTTAGTGCACGCCTTTTTTTACGCGCGCTTCTTGTGTCGATTCTGCCCACATTCATTAAATTTATTGTGGCATTCAGCATTATCTGGGGGCTTGATGTTTTTCGCCTTGGTCTTGCGGTCGGAATTTTAGTGCTTTTTGGTCTCTTCTACTTCGCGATGTCCTGGTACCTTGTGATGCGCTCAAAAGCATGGAATATCACAGATAAAGTCACCATGGCTTTAGGCGATAGCATTTTGAATACAAAACTCGTGCGTTTTTATAAATCTTTTGAGATGAGGCGTCTGCGCAACCTTGTTCAAGAAGAGTCAGAGGCGTGGTTTTCTGTGACGATGCGTATGGATTTTGCCCAAGTGTTTTTAGGGCTTTGTATGGCAGTGATCACGGGCGGATTGATTGGCATGGGGGCTTATAAAGTTCATGAAGGGACATTAAGTCTTGGTAATTTTATCCTCCTTAATGGCCAGATGACAGCACTCTTTATTCCCATTCGCCAAACGCTTTTGGATTTGCGCCAAATGTTTGAGGCAAGTGTGGATATGGAGAAAATAACAGGTCTTTTAAGTGTGCCTGTGGAGAAAAAAGAGATTCAAAAAGCTCATTTTAATCTGCAGTCTCCTGAGTGTATTCGCTTTGAGCATGTGACTTTTTCCTATGACAATAAAAAGAAAAAAATAGTGAGGGATCTGGATCTATCGATTCAAAATAATCAACGTGTGCTTATTTATGGGGTAAGTGGGGTTGGAAAGTCCACACTCCTTGGCCTTATGACGGGCCTTTTGCTGCCTCAAAAGGGGAAAGTTTTTTTGTTGGGGGAGGATATTCGTACGCTTTCCTTAGAAGAAATTGGCAAAGTTATTCATTTTATTCCCCAAGAAAATCAAATTTTTAGTGGCACGTTCTATGATAATCTTGTTTTCGGTGTCGATGCGCTGACACTTTCTGAGGTTAAAATTCACGAAGCGCTTAAGGCTGCAGCACTTTTGGAGTGTGTTGATAAGCTCCCTTTGGGGCTTCAGTCTCTTGTGGGGGAAATGGGATCACGGTTATCGGGCGGTGAAAAACAGCGTCTTTGTTTAGCGCGGGCTATTCTTTTGAATCCGCATATCCTTATTTTTGATGAAACGACGAATGCTATGGATAAAATAACGGAGAAAAACGTTTTTAAGGAGGTGATGGCGCGCATTCCTACGATTATTTTTATTTCTCACCGTTCCACGGCTATGCACAATGTCGATAGCGTGCTTGAGGTTGTCGATGGACAAATTACTGAAAAGGATAGGGGGTGAAAATTAACACAGCTGTTTTCAAGAGAGGGTTTTCCCCCGAAATTTTCACTTTATGGAGCTTTTTTGAGGATAATTGCCTCGTATTTAAGCGATTTTTGGCTGTTTTGAGGCTGCGATTTTTGGAAAAACACGCTATTGTTAGGAAAAACACGCTATTGTTGGGAAAACCCGCTGGATCTCATGAAAAAAAGTGATTTTTCGCCCATTTTTGCAGAATTTTGGTGATTTTCGGAATAATTTCCCTGTTTTGATCAACAATTTCACTATTTTGAAGCTTTTTTCGCCCATTTTTCTGTATTTTTCATCGAAATTGTGCTAATTCCCCTTAAAAACGGTCATTCTATCCCTAATTT
>JAKBAR010000042.1 GCA_021808925.1 Pseudomonadota bacterium
AAACGAGTATTGAATTGGCCACCTCCAAAAAATATCTTGCCGAGCATAAAAATATTCATAATGCCGATGATTATTTTAAAATGATCAAAAAAATTGCCAAAAATAATGGTATTCTTTTTGAGGGAGATATAAAAGAGTGAAGGCTGGTTATGTTGCCCTCCACTCCTTTGTTTTAAATAAGAGGAAGTAGGAAACAAGTGTGAGTGTGAACATAAAAAGCGCAAGAATCCTAAACGTACCTGCATAGAGGTAGCTCACACCGGCAAGACCCGCAGCTGAGCCGATGAGCCTGCCAAAATTAATAAGAGCAGCGGCCCTTGAGGAGGCATCGGGAATACAACTGAGGGCGACTGGATAAAGAATATTTATCGGGAAAACAAAAGGGATAACGTAGAGGCTCACAATCAATGTAATTATCCACGGTGTGTCTTTGACGCCAAGACTGATGAGTGCAATGAAAACGCCCGCGAGCATCATAAGGTGAGAGGAAAGACGCAGACATATCTCACGGCGCATATGTCTAAGAACAACGGGACTGATCAAACTCGTCGCAGAAAACCCAACAAGAATAGCACCTTGATAAAAACCAAAGTATTGAAGCGGAACGCCCATGCTTTCCATATAGAGGATGGGGCCCATCCCCACAAAAGTCCAGTGGGATGTAATCAGTAGGCAAAAAATATAAAAATAGCGCCTGTATTCCTTGGATTTTAAAAGAGATAAATAGCTTTTGAGCTCAACTTTTACGGATGGCTCAGGCTTGCCTGTTTCTGGGATAAACAAAAGCGTCATGATGAGCGAAATGATACCGAGAATCAAAAGAATCATAAAGTTCGCGCGCCAGCCAAAGTACATATTAATATAACTTCCTAAGATAGGAGCGCCCGCCATGCCAACAGTGGTCATGCCATTTAAAATGCCCATGCGCCCTGCCTGTTTTTCAAGGGGCGTTACATCTGCAATCACAACAAAGCCAAGAACAGCAGGCCCTGCCATGCCAATGCCTTGGAAAAAGCGCCCTATGACGAGCCATGAAAAGGTCGGCGCCCACACGCACATCGCACTTCCGATCAGAAAAATCACAAGCCCGCAAAGAATCAGGGGTCGTCTGCCATAACGATCACCGAGGCTTCCCACATAAAGAGAGCTGATGCAATAGCTGATAAAATTCACAGAAAGGGTCAGCTGTACCTCAAAAGGGGTCAGCTTAAAGAGACGAATAAGCTCTGGAAAACTTGGGATAAAAATATCCACTTCCATAAAGGCCAAAATGCACAAAACAAAAATCGTTATAAAAAGCATAAAAACCCTTAGGCTGAATTTTTTAAAACCGCTTCCATTGTTGCACTTTTATGGGGCGGGACCTATCAAATAAAAAAAGAAACACCCCACATCGTATCTGGGGTGATGCACTTTTTACACATGAGGTCATTCATCATGCGGTTTTTCTATGGGCTCAGCATGCAGCACAAGAGAGTCAAATTTTTCGGGAAAACGATGTACACCAAGAATCTCATACTTAAAAGGGGCATCGAGAGGAGTGAACTTTTTCATGCACTCTAAATCAACATACCCGTAGGCACGTATTGCGTAATTATCTTTTTTCTCATCTGTTTTTAGGCGGGCTTGTAGGTGTAAAAAACCCGTTTTTCCTTTTGTAAACGCTGGAGCCATACATTTCTTAGAGTATTTTAAAAATTGTTTGCCAAAAGTTGCGTTCTTTTCAATTTTTTTAAAAAACTGGCGTTCGAGACGTTTTTCTTCGTCCTGTGTATCGAATTCTTTAAATGCTCCTTCAGTCTTTTCATGAATATTTTCGCCCATTTTCGACGAATAATAGATGTTATAGGGTGGATAGAAAAAATCCTTTATTGAATCAAAAATTGATGCAGATGCGTCAACACTTCCCGCTAAAAAAGGGATGATGACTAAAAAACGAAAACGCATAAAAACCTCTTAGAAAAAGGGAGAATGAACCCTTTGAAGGAGGACACATCGCTCCCTGAGTCAATAAAATGAGCAGGATTTATCCCAAATCAATCAATGCTTTTTTCTTTTGTGCGATGTCGCTTGTATAAGCGCTTACGCGTTCTTTCATCTCATCGATCACATCGTCTTTTGCTTTTTGAATAAAATCCGCATTATTCAAACGAGCCTGACTCGAGGCACGATCTTTTTCTAATTTTTCGATGTCCTTTTGAATGCGGGCTTTTTCTTGGAGAATATCAATGCTGTCCCCCAAATGAAGATAATAAGACGCACCGTCCAGGGTAATAAGAATATCGCCTGCCTTGGGCGAATAATGGGCATCAAAGTTAATGTCATCAAGGCGCGCCATGCGCTTGACAAGAAGCGAGGGCATGCCGTCACACGCATCCGATTTTCCTGCTGAAACTTTTAAGAAAGAAGCCGGAGGCACGTTATAGTCAGCACGCAAACGACGTATCGATGTAATAAGATCCATCAGGTGATTCATCGTGCTTTCGGCGTTTTTATCATGATAGTTCGCATCGAACACAGGCCAATTTTCCTGGCAAAGAAGTGTTTTATATCCCACAGCTCGCCATAAATGCTCTGTGATAAAGGGGGCAAACGGCTGCAAAATTTTTAACATTTGTGCAAAGGACCAAAAGGCTGTGTTTAATATTTCTGTGCGGGCTTTTTCATCGTCGCCATTCATAATGGGTTTCATAAACTCAAGGAAAAAGTCGCAGTATGTCCCCCACACGAAGTGATAAATGGCTTGACCCGCAAGATCAAAACGGAAATTGTCAAGGTGATCTTGTACATTTTGGGCTAGGCGACTTGTATGGCTGATGATCCACTTACTTAAAGGAAGTGTTGCTGCGAGTGGATTAAAATCAGTATGAGCGTGATCTGATGCGCCGTCTTGCATAAGCAAAAAGCGTGCAGCGTTATAAAGTTTTGTCAGAAAATTGCGATAATTTTCAACCTTTGACGCACCAATTTTAATATCGCGACCGGGGGCTGCGGAAATCGCAAGGGTAAAGCGCAACGCATCCGCGCCATATTTTTCAATGAGCTCAAGGGGGTCCAAAACATTGCCGCGAGTTTTCGACATTTTTTGGCCTTTTTCATCGCGCACAAGCGCATGAATATAAACTTTTTCAAAGGGAATTTGATCTTGAGTATAAAGCCCTATCATCATCATGCGCGCGACCCAAAAGAAAATAATATCAAACCCAGTGATAAGAACAGATGTTGGGTAATATTTTTCGAGTTCTTTTGTTTTCTCGGGCCATCCAAGGGTTGAAAAGGGCCAAAGTGCCGAGGAAAACCATGTGTCAAGAACGTCTGTATCTTGGGTGAGGGGAGTGGGCGCCCCATAGTGTTTTAGCGCTGCTGCTTCGGCTTCCTCTTGGGTTTTTTCAATAAAAATCTCGCCATCGGGGCCGTACCACGCGGGAATTTGATGACCCCACCAGATTTGTCTTGAGATACACCAGGGCTGAATATTTTTGAGCCACTCAAAATACGTATTTTCCCACTGTTTGGGAAAAAAAGTCGTGTGATTATCTTCCACGGCTTTGAGCGCACGCTCTGCAAGCTGATCCATAGCGACAAACCATTGCTCAGTCAGGTAAGGCTCCACCCGTGCATCACTTTTTTCACTATAGGGAATGGAGAGGGTGTGATCTTCGGTTTTAACAAGCACGCCGCATTCTTCTAAGGCTGTGACGGTTGCACTGCGTGCTTTATCACCAAGTAATCCTCTAAATGCTTCAGGCACATGGTCGTTGAGAGTGCCATCGGGGTTAAGGATATTAACAAACTCAAGGGTATGACGCTTGCCAATCGCAAAGTCATTAAAATCATGGGCGGGGGTTATCTTCACAGCGCCCGACCCAAAGTCCTTATCGCAGTACTCATCCGCAATAATAGGAAGCAGACGACCTGTGAGGGGCTGGCGCAATTTTTTGCCAATAAGATGTTGATAGCGCGGATCTTCTGGATGAACAGCCACCGCCGTATCGCCAAACATAGTTTCCGGGCGTGTTGTTGCAATAATAATTTTTATATCCGGATTTTCCTCAAGGGGATAAGCAATCCAGTACATTTTTCCTTTTGTCTCGCGATTAAAAACCTCAAGATCCGAAATAGCCGATTGAAACGATGGGTCCCAATTCACAAGACGTGTATCTTTATAAATAAGACCGTCACGATAGAGCTTCACAAACACATCACGTACGGCATCGCTAAGTCCTTCATCCATAGTAAAACGTGCACGTTTCCAATCCGGCGAAATCCCAAGGCGCTGCATTTGATTCACAATCGTGCCACCGGATTCTTCTTTCCATTCCCAGACTTTTTCAAGAAATTTTTCACGGCCAAGATCGGTGCGATGAATGCCTTGGGCCTTAAGATTGCGCTCAACCACAAATTGTGTCGCGATCCCCGCATGATCCGTTCCGGGTTGCCATAACACATCAAAGCCTTTTTGCCGCTTAAACCGTGCCAGAATATCTTGGAGTGTCGCATTCAGCGCATGACCAATATGCAGGGCCCCTGTAACGTTGGGCGGCGGCATCATCATGGTGTAGTGCGGCTTTTCTGAGGTGGGATCACACGCGAAAATATTGTTCTCAAGCCACTCTTCATAGAGAGAGGGTTCAATTGTCTGAGGCGTAAAGGTTTTATCGATCATAAAAAGCCGCTTTGTTTTTGTATTTTGTTGGCGCAGTATACCAGATTTTTAATCCCTGTGACGTTTTTTCTTGCATTCAAAGAACTTTCCGCCTATATATACACCATTGACGCGGGGTAGAGCAGCCCGGTAGCTCGTCAGGCTCATAACCTGAAGGTCGTTGGTTCAAATCCAGCCCCCGCAACCAATTATTCATTTTAGAATCCCTCCTCAGCGCGTAAAATGTTTGTAAGATCCCTCTCAAGGAGTGAGTTTCTGTGCAGAAAAAATCTTTGAGATTTTTCAAAAATAAATTAAAGGGAGAATGATTATGGCATACCTCAAACGTTTTGGAATTGCATTTGCGTCTGTTTTTCTCGTGTATTTAGGTGTTTTGATTTATCCACAGCCGCTCTTTAATTATTATATTGCTTACCAAAATTATAAAGTTTGGTCGGATCGCCCCATTCCTCCAGACATCACACATGTCCTTGATGATGTGACACGGCGCCTCAAAACATCGACACTTTATGAGCCGGACCGGCCGCTTAGAATCTTTTTTTGTAATGCATCCTGGCGTTTGTGGCTTTATGGCCATTTCAGTAACAAGATGGCAGGCATTGCGGATACATGTCTTGCGCGCAATATTTATATAAGAGAATCGGATATTACTTTGAACACAATTCATCCACCCAATTCCAAGCCACTTACTGACGCTGAGCACCGACCGCTTTCTTATTTTATTGCCCATGAAGCGACGCATATTATCGAGTCATGGCGTTTTGGGCGCTTTGCATTTATGCGTCATCCTTTGTGGGTATCAGAAGGCTATGCAGACTATGTTGGGAAAGGAGGAGACTTTGATTTTGACGAAAACAGAAAATTACTCATAGAAAACGACCCCCTTATGGATGTTCAAAAAAGCGGTGTTTACAGGCGATTTCATTTAGAGGTCTTTTTCCTTTTGCATAAAAAAGGCTTCGCAGTGGACACTATTTTTGCTCATCCACCCCGTGAAGAGGATGTAATAGCGGAAATAAAAGCATTGCCTTAGGTGCAAAAAGAATCCTCTGAACGAGGATTCTTACACACGAACGAGATAAAGCTCACGGCTCATCTCCTCAGCGTTAAAAAACAAAGCATTGGGATGCTACTGTTCCGTTCATAAGTATTTTTTCAAATGCTGTTGAGGTGCTTATCAGGATTCGACCAGAAAAGTAGTACGATAAAAAAATATTTTTATAAAAATTTCACTAGAAATCATTCAACATCTGTGCGTTCCTTCTCTTTGAGTGTGGTGAAGTACTCTTTTATATTTTTTGCAAAAACTAAAGCTTTTTTTGTTGGTGTGTATTGTGAGGGATCATTCGCATCCCAATCATCCCACAAGTACGCCGGAAAGTCAGGCGCAAGACGATCGTCATAGCCAATGGTATCGAGATCGCGAGCAAGCTCTGGCGCATTCAAATCAAACGGATCAATAAGATATGTGGGGAGTTGCAATTTGCCCTTAGAAAGGCGACTGGGAGAAAACTTATCAATATTAATCAGATTAATATCAGGCTGTTTAATATCAGAATCGGACACTATTGTATTGATGCGATCTAAAAGGAAATTGAGACCATAGCCCCCGGAGACAATATCGAGAAAATAGATTTTTTGACCACTCTTTAGGTTTTTTAGCGTGCTGGACAAATGCTCTTTTATGTAATTGTCATAATTTTCAAGACCTTTTGGGGTTAGAATATTGCGCACCCATTCAAACGATGCTTCATCCCCAGTTTTCTCCATGCCGGGTGTTCCCGAAATGGCTAAAGGAACGATTGTTATTTTCTTATCCGTAAACGCCTCTAACGCTATGGCAAGATATCGACCTGTGTTTCCAGGCACGATCAAAACATCTCCATCCTTCAGTAAGCTATTTAGCTTTTTGACAGCGGGCGCCATGGATGACACAAAATCACTATCATCTTCGGGATCAAAAACCCCTCTGAGGCTTTTTTGTAATGTTTCGTCCTCCTTTATTTTCTTCTTGTCCTCAATAAGTTTTTCAAATTCTTCTTGCGTCAGCATCTTTCGCCTAGTTTCGAGGGAAACGTTCTTCAAAAAAAGAATTACACTCAGAGGCATGCTCTTCATATAATCAAAAGTATCCTTCGCTTGTTTTGTGGCCTCTTCATCCTCCTCAATACCTGGATAAATGCCATCCTCCAGGTAACTTTTCTCATTGGCAAGAAACAAAAACATCTCTGCCATTTCATTAAATTCCTTAATTTTCTCATCGAATGTTTTAGTCGGTTTGTTTTGATAAAATCCATCAGGATTAACGTCTTTTATGTAAAGATCGAGAAAAGAATCCCCTCCCTTTTCAGAGTAATTATTTTTTACATAGGTGGCTGATCCTAGTGAACTCGACAGCAAAAATACGATAAAATATAACGCAAGCATCATAAAACATCTCTTCCCATTCTCAATACCTCTGAAGGTAGATTAAAAAATATTTTTGTCAATGAGCCCCCTTAACATAGCCATCAAAATCTTTCTTCTTAAGCGTCATGGATAACAACACACATGCCACAAGGACAATGGGCAGGATCATCAAGGCCCATACGTAGTGCTCCATGGTATAAAGGCGCACGCCCGCAGGATCAACAGCGCCATTCCACTGCCAATCGAGGGCGGTTCCAATCAGTTGTTGGAGCACGGCACCTCCCAGCATATTCATGGTGTTGACAAAACCGATGGTAAGGCCCGAGGTGCGTTTTTCTGAGCCGATGAGAGCGCCTGAGAAACAAATCATTTCTGCACCACACAAGCAACCGATGAGAAGGAAAATCCCCTTGAGTGCGAGCATAGAAAGAGTGTGCGCCATCAGCATCCCGCTAAAAAGCGCTAAAAGACCGAGGCTGCAGATTTGAATAACGCGGGTAAAAAGGCGATAACGTTCCGCAAAAGCAGGGAGCGTCAAGCTACCGATAGCAAGCCCTAGATACATCAACATGGTTGTACTTGCTGCGTCCGCGCGCGTGATGTGGAATTTTTGCATAAGAAAACTCACGCCCCACAAGTCTGCGAGAACGGCAAGGGGCGTGTACACACCGATGGCAAGAAGAGCATAAATGACGATTGTTTTATTGCATGCAATGGTTTTAAGGTCTTTTTTTAATTGCCTCATATCGAAGTGTATGCTGGATTTTTTTTGACTGTCCTTGAGAAAGAGCGCGATGAATATCACTAAAAAGACGCCGAGAATGCATGTCAAAAGAATGGATTGTTTCCATCCAAAAGCCTCAACGCTCATGACGAGTGGATGGCCTGCACCAAGGGCACCAAAGGTTCCCATGACAAGTGTGGCCCCCATGAGAGTGCCCCGTCTGCCGGGTTCAAAATGATCAGCGACCCATTTAATAGCGCCCATAAAAGCAGAGGCTGATCCTGCGCCGACAAGGACACGGCTCATCTGTGCAGCAAAAAGAGAATGGGTTTGGGTAAGCCAGAAGGTGCCTAAAATACATAAAAAAAGAGAAAAAAGGACACTGCGTTTAATGCCAATACGATCGACAATAAAGCCAATAGGGATTTGCAAAAAAGAATAGGCGTAAAGATAATAGGATCCGAGAGAAGAAAAATCCTCGGCTGTCATGTAAAATGCATGGCGGAGTTCGTCAGAAATAACACCTGGAATAACGCGCAAAAGATATTGATAGCAAAAAAAAAGTGCGATGAGAAACCAGCCCAAAATGGCTTTTGATTGTTTATTAGATAATGTGTGCAACATAAAACGACCCTTTAATAATTAGATAAATGAATCTCTCTTGAGAAAAATGCGGCAAAGCAACAGCTCTACCGCGCCCTAGGTCGTGTGATGAGGGGACGTTTGTGAGTAAAAATGAAAGGTTTACTAAAATGAGTACGCATCCGATTACTATAGATAAAATATGGATTTATAGCAAGTGAGAGAGTATGAGAAATAAAAAAAACCCTTCAGCTTTTTAAGGCCAAAGGGTGTGTGATTAGAAAATATTTTCTTTAACCAAGCATATAGGCAAAGCCAACAGTAAATGTGTTGGAATTTTTAACATTGAGTGCACCCGAAATTTGTGTAAGAGCAGGTGTGTGTTTGATTCTTCTGTTGATGTAAAGGGAGACTTCGCCTTCAAAACGTAGTTTCATTCTTTCTGTGCAGGGGATTTCATAGCCTAAACCGAGATTGAAATACTGAAGGTTATTGGAGGCCGAAACAATGTTGCCTGTGAGTTTATAATGGGAGGAGTTGAACCCAAAAATACCATACACACTGTGTTTGTTTTCCATTATTTTATAGCCAATGTTTGTGCGAATGCCATAGGTATAGGTATTTTTAACGGAAAGACCAATACCCGCATTCGGCACGCCTGCTGAGGGAGTTGTTAAAAGAACGCTTGCTTTAATAGGGGAATAGTCAAAGGTTGCTTGAACATCTGCATACCAGGGGGCTGAGAGGCAAAATCTTTTGCCGATATAAACGCGGCCAACGATGTTTTGAGCATCGGCATTTTGTTTGGTTAATATCAAAGTGTTATCTAAATCTCCACTTAGCGTAGAATTGTAATTAACGGTGCGTGCACCTGTGGCAAGACCAAAATAGAGGGTTGCTTCGGCTGCCGTAGTAGCTACAGCAAGTGTCGAGAGGAGAAGGGTATATTTAAAAAGTTTCATCGGAAAAATCCTTTTTGTTGATACTACCCGTTCAGTGTAGAGGGCATATTAATATAATTTTATATAAATTTTTTAAAAATTTTAGAATGAAAAAACATGTGATGTTAAAAAGCAACAGCTTTGGAGAAAGAAGGGGATGATGTCTGAAGAGAAATGTATGGAGTTTTGGAGGGTAGTTAAGAGGTGTGTAAGCCACATTTTATGGCCTACACATGCAAATTTTTTATACTAATTTTTTTTATTTTCTTTTTCTTGCTCAAGGGCCTTTTGATGTTCATCCAGAGCTTCTGTAATAAAATCTTCGGTTAGTCCAAAAACGTTACCAAACCCCGTTTCAAAAAAGGCGCGGTAGTCGGAATTAAGGGGAGCATTTTTATCTTTACGAGGGCTGTGCACGTTGAAAAATTTACCCTTGTAGTGATGATCTTCATAAAAAAGTTCGTTTTTTTCATTCACAGAAAAAACATCTGTTCCTGTGGCGGATTTATGCGAAAAACCATATTCCTTGAGGCCATAAACGATGTCACTCCAACGTGCTCCTGAAGCATAAATTTTTTTCTTCAAAAAAGTATAAAGACCTTCTTCATAGGGAGTTAGTTTTTTTAATCTTTTTTTCTTCGATTCTTCGTCTGAATTTTTCTTAGATGTTTCGTCCAAGTTTTTCTCATTTTTTAGATTGCTGTAGTAAGCGTGTTCTTTTTTAAAATAATCATTTGAGGAGTAAATAACATTTTCATCATCATCTTTTTCTATATTATTTTCTTCTTTTTCCTCAGAGTCTTCAAATTTTTCTTCGTTTATTTTTTCTTCAATGATATTTTCATCGATCAGTTTCTCATTTTTTGTCTCTGAGATGTTTTCTTTTATTTCTTCTTTAGGAAGATTATTTTCTTCAATGCTATTTTTATTGAGTGTTTTTTTCTTTTTTGTTTTTCCCTTCAATATTTTTCTTATTCTTTTCTCAAAATCAAGACCGTCAAAGGGTTCATCATTCAATCCAAGATCTTGGCGAATTTCTTTGAGGGTTTTGAGATTTTTTGTCAGCCCTGTGATCAAATCTTCATCAGAAAAATCTTTTCTATTCTTAATTTTATCTTTCAACACTTCATAGACTTTAAATGCACTTTTTAAAATCTCACTGCGCTCTTTTTCTTTCTCGTTTTTATTTTTATTCGTGTTTAGGGCTTTAACCTCTGTATCAAATGAGTTGATAAGGGGTCTATTGCGAAGGCCTACTAAGATTAGAGGATAAGCATCAAATAAAGAATTTTTTAAATAGCCTATGGATTGTATAGTTTTCTCAGAAGATTTTTTTATGGTTTCATCGATTGTGTTTTGCATATCAATACACGCGTAAATGTTTTCCAAAGACGCATAGACGAGCCCATACACGCGCACTTGAGACTCCAAAAACATACGAGTGGTTTCATTTTTCATTTCCGGAAAGTCTTTTTCGTTGTAGTCATATTTTTTTTCTTCATCTTTTTTGAGTTCAATCTCTTCCATGAGTTTTAAGATTGTATCCTTGAATGCGCTTGCTGTTTTGGCGTCATAAGCAAAGTTATTTTTTTCAGGGAAAAAAGAAGTTTTTAGGGTTAAGAGTGTGTCCTTACAAAATTGAAGTCCGACCAGAACAAGGGCATATTGAGAAAAACTTGCGACCTTGTTAGGGGTAAGTTTGAGAGGAAAAATTTTTTTTTCACCAGTTTTTTGTAAGGAAAAGTAACTCAGAGAGTTGACAATGTTTAGATTTTTTTCGCACGCCTTGTCCATAAATCGTTTGGTTGTGTTGATATAATTTAACGCGTCATTGAGAGAGTGCTCTATTGTTTTTGCGTTCAGAGATCTGCGATACTCAATGGAATATTCATCATTCCAGTCTTCACATTTTGAAAATTTTCCACCAGCCATGGTGAGGGATGTTGTGCACGTTAATAAAAAGAGTGTTTTTAAGAGATATTTCATAGCTTAATTACATTTCATATATTGATTTTTTTTATTATATAACTAATATTCAGAATATTTTCAATGAGTATCAAAATTTATTGCATTGTTCTATTCCTCACATGTCCCATTTTTTTTATAGAACCTTATGAGAGATTCATGACATAAAAATGTATCCTTTCTTTTTTATGTTCTTTTTTCTTTAAGAACAGGTTAATTAAATTCATCGAAGCATCCTTCTTGTAAGGGTGCTTTTTTTTTATGAGGAGATTCATTGTGGTGACTTTTTTTAAAGCTCTTCGCAAAAAATACACAACGAAAACATCGCGTATGGCGCCCCTGATTATGGGAAGTCATAAGGGAAATCCTATTTGGACGCCCAGGCGCTATGATGCTCTTGCGGAAGAGGGCTATCACAAAAATGTTATTGTGTACCGCTGTGTCAACCTTATTGCACGGGCGATGGGAAGTGTGCCGTGGCTTTTGTATGAGCGCGATAAGGAGGGAAATGAGCGGGAAATTTATCAGCATCCTATTTTGGATCTATTGCATCATCCTTCCTTGTTGCAAGGAGGGTCTGCCTTTATTGAGGATGTGGTGAGTTATTTGTTGCTGTCTGGCAATACCTATATTGAGGCTGTTTATAATGATCTTGGCGCGCCTATTGAACTTTATGCGCTTCGTCCAGATCGTATGACAGTTGTACCGGGTGATGGTGGTGAGATTGCGGCGTATGAATACCGTGTGGGTGGCAATGTAAAGCGTGTGGTTGTTCCTTCCTCAGGACCCTCGCCCATTTTGCATATCAAATTGTTTCATCCTCTTCACGATTATTACGGTTTGAGTCCATTAGAGGCAGCGGCAAGTTCTATTGATCAGCACAATCAGGTCGGGTCACATAATTTGTCACTTCTTCAAAATGGCGGAAGGCCGACGGGTGCTTTGATGCTTAAGGAACAAAATCTTAGTCCTGATCAACGGGAGAGTTTGCGTGAAGATTTAAGGCGGCTTTATCAGGGCGGTGAAAATGCAGGTAAAATTATGATTTTAGAGGGGGATTTTGAGTGGAAGGAAATGGGTTTATCCCCTAAGGATTTGGATTTTGTCGAGGGTAAAAATATTTCTGCACGGGAGATTGCTCAGGCCTTTGGTGTGCCTTCGATTCTTGTAGGCATTATGGGAGATGCGACGTATTCGAATTATAAAGAAGCGCGTCTTCATTTATGGGAGGATACGATTTTGCCTTTGCTTGAGTTTATGACAGTGGAGCTGAGTACGTGGCTTGCACAGTCTTTTGAGGGGAATCTTGTCTTGCGTTATAATACGGATGAAATCCCAGCACTGGCGGAAAAAAGGGAACAGCATTGGGATAAAATTATGCGTGCAGATTTTTTAACCCTCAATGAAAAGCGTCAGGAGGTGGGCTATCCTCCGATTGAAAATGGCGATCGAATTTAGAAATTTTAAGTTGATGCGTTGGTATGCGTTATTTTAGCGAATAATCTTTTTTTACGTTTTCCCCTTCATTTTTGAGTGTTGGGGATTTTTTATTTTTTCATCAAATGAACACTTTTATGACGTGAAAGGAGACTTTTATGGGAGAGATTCTTTGTGGTTATGCCAGTGTTTTTGGCGTGGTCGATGGTCAAAATGATCTTGTCGCTCCGGGTGCATTTAGACGTTCACTCGCGCGCCATAGATCACAAAGTACTATGCCACTCATGTTTTATGAGCATGAACCCGGGGATGAGATTGGATTTTGGTCATTGATCGAGGAGGACGCTCATGGACTTTGGGTTGAGGGGATCTTTCGAGAGCGATGGTATGGTTCACCTCAGAAATCTTTTCGTTATGCACGGGGATTATCCATCGGTTTTGATGTCTTCCGTACGTATAGGGAGGGTGGTATACGTATTCTTCAGGAGCTTGAGCTTATTGAAATTTCGATTGTTCAAGGTCCAGCGAATCCACTTTCTATTCTTTTAAAATAATTTTTTTTATATTTTTCACACAAAAATAAGGAGAAATCGTCATGCAAATGAATCATGCTGAGCCAAAAAATAATACCCATTTCAATACAACGATTCATAGTTGTTCAAAAATGGAAGCACGGCTGAGTGCCCTTGAATCGGCGTATAAAAGGCCATCAGTGCAGGGGCACACTACTTCACAGCCAAACACTCTTTTTCAAAAAAGTGGATTTTCAACTAATTCTCATCATCGGCAAGGAGATAAATATATGTTTCAACATTTTTTACGCAGTGGAGATGATTATGGTCAAAAATCCCTCTCATCCACGGATAGTCGTAGCCAAACGATTTTAATTCCCAACAGTACACAGGAATTTGTGGAGGGTGTTATCCCTGATTATTCTCCTTTACGTAAAATTGCAAAAGTATCGCAAATTGCAACTGAGAGCTTGGAGCTCCTTGTGGATAAGGGTGGTGCAGATGTGGGTTGGGTTGCAGAGACAGGCCGTCGTGATGAGACAGAGGCGCCAGAGCTTGCTAAAATTACGATTCCTACCTTTGAGATGTATGCACGTCCAAGGGCCAGTCAAAAACTGCTTGATGATGCGTGTGTAAATATTGAGCAATGGCTTATTCAAAAAATTGCAATGCAGATGGGCATCATGGAAACACAAGCTTTTGTCAATGGTGATGGTAAGAACAAACCGCGTGGTTTTTTGACGCATCCCACCACAGATCTTGGGACGCCAGAGTGGGGAAAGATTGAGAAAATGTCTTCTTTTTCAGAAGGTAAAATTGAAGACACAGATGTTCTTGTCGAGGTTTTTCATAGCATGAAGC
>JAKBAR010000043.1 GCA_021808925.1 Pseudomonadota bacterium
CCGATCTCACAATGATGTTCAGGTGATTTGTACGGTTCTGGCCTATGATCAAACGAATGATGCAGAAATTACCGCGATGATTGCTGCTTCCGCGGCTCTTTCAATTTCTGGGTTGCCTTTTATGGGCCCTGTTGCAGGTGCGCGCGTTGGTTATAAAAATGGCGAGTATGTTTTGAATCCTAAGGTTGGCGAAGTTACAGATCTTGATCTTGTGGTGGCCGGCACAGAAGAAGGCGTGCTTATGGTCGAGTCTGAGGCAAGCGAGCTTTCAGAAGATGTGATGTTGGGCGCTGTTGTTTTTGGTCATAAGGCCATGCTGCCTATTATAAAAATGATCAAGCAGTTAGCTAAAGACGTTGGTGTTAAAGCGCAAAAAGCAAGTGAAGATACCCTTTATAATGAAGCTGTGAAGGTCTTTAAAAAAGACTTTGAGAAAAAAATTAAAAAAGCCTACACCATTCAAACAAAAGCAGAGCGCTATGCGGCCCTTGATGCCATAAAAGCTGAAGCTAAAGAGAAATATGGGGAAACTTATCCATCCGTTATTTTTAATCGTGCATTTGAGGCGATTAAAGCGGACGTGGTCAGGACCATGGTGCTCAAAGATGGCCTTCGCGTCGATGGTCGTGATCTGACAACGATTCGCCCTATTGAAAATGAAGTGGCTGTGTTGCCCCGTGTACACGGAAGTGCTCTTTTTACACGTGGTGAGACCCAAGCGCTTGTGGTTGCAACTCTCGGCACCGCGGGAGATGAGCAAATGGTGGATTCATTGGATGGTGAATTCCGCGAACGCTTTTTGCTGCATTATAATTTTAATCCCTATTCTGTGGGAGAGACAGGTCGTATGGGTGCTCCCGGTCGCCGTGAAATTGGCCATGGTCGTTTGGCTTGGCGTGCGCTCAATCCGCTTATTCCTACAAAAGATAAGTTTGCGTATACCATGCGTGTGGTCTCAGAAATCACAGAATCGAATGGTTCATCGTCCATGGCAACGGTGTGTGGAACATCCCTTGCACTTATGGATGCGGGTGTTCCTCTGCCTCGCCCTGTGGCAGGTATTGCAATGGGACTCATTAAAGAGGGCAAAGATTTTGCCGTTCTTTCGGATATTTTAGGGGACGAAGATCATTTAGGCGATATGGACTTTAAAGTCGCTGGAACAGCCAACGGTGTAACAGCACTTCAGATGGATATTAAAATTACATCCATCACACCTGCAATTATGGAAAAAGCATTGCACCAGGCGAAAGATGGTCGCTTGCATATTCTTTCCCAGATGGAAAAAGCGCTCAGCACATCACGTACAGAGGTGAGCGATAACGCGCCGACGATTGAAACGATTAAAATTCCGAAAGATAAAATTCGTGATCTTATCGGGCCTGGAGGTAAAACGATTCGTGAGCTCACAGAACGTTTCCATGTCAAAATCGATATTGATGACGAGGGGGGGGTGACCATAGCGGGTATGACCAAAGAAAAATTGAACGCAGCTGTGACAGCGATCAAAGGAATGTTTGAGGAGCCTGAGATTGGTAAAATCTATAAGGGAACCGTTACAAAAGTGGTTGATTTTGGGGCGTTTGTGAAATTCCTTGGCGAGCGTGAAGGGCTTGTCCATGTGTCGGAAATCACAGGCGAACGCATCGAGCGTGTGTCTGATGTTTTGCACAATGGCCAGGCTGTTGATGTGAAGTTCGTTGGTTTTGACGACCGTGGCAAGGTCAAACTTTCCATGCGTGGTTTGTTCAAACAGTCGTAAAATAGAGTCTCAGACCTTGTGATCATGCATCGCCGGGTCTGAGAATTACTCTGATTATTCTATAGTATCATTGTTATCATCGTTATTGTTATCATCTTCGTCATCTTCTTTTTTCATATTTTTAGAGACGATCTCTATCGCTTTATCTGTGATTCTATCGTGAATGTCCTTCATTTTTTCATACTCACTTTTTGAAATTTTAAAATGATCATAAACCTCGTTCATTACTTCATTGAGCACTTGAGGAATGATAACGTTATTGATCCTGTCTGTAATACGCTCATATTGTGACTTGAGAAACGCACTTTCTTCCTCCTTCGACATTCTTGGATTGCTTTGTGTGTAACCCTCTTTTTCGGAGTCTTGCCAAGCATCGAAGAGCTCCTTTCTCTGTGTATGTGCTCCTTGTAAGTGTGTGTCATTATCAAATAATGTATCCTCAAAATCTATGATTTCTTTAAATTTTTTTATCTTTTCAAGCTCTTCCTTTGTGGCGATTTCCTTTATTTTCTCCTCGAATTTTTTCATGAAATGTAATTCAAGTTTATCTTCTTCACTGGCCCAAGCACTTGAGAGTGTTGTACTTACCCCCCCCCCCAAGCACAAAACAAGCGATAATGCAATTATTTTTTGACGTATAGACATCATAATCTCCTTTAATGTTAAAATTACAAAATTAATTCTTTCAAGAAAAAGTTAATATTACGTAAAAAATAATATTTATGCATCACGCATGTATAATCAAAGGCTTAAAATCCTCTTAACAAAAAAAGTCAAAGAGTGTTAAGGTCAAAGAAAAATAAAATGTTGTGACGATGCACACTCTTTATATTTGCACAACCTGTAAAAAACGCGATGGCGATGATATCGTTGACGCACACGCTGGCGAAAAATTTTATGCAGCTGTCAAAGAATCTTTTGATGTGTGGGCGCATAAAAATGATTTTGAACTTGTCCCAACGGCATGTTTGAGTGGATGTAAAAAATCGTGTACTTTTGCGCTTCAAAAAGAAGGGAAGTATGCCTACATTTTTGGTTGTGCAGACGAGGGTATGATCCAAGATATTTTTAATTTAGCCGCAGCCTATCAAAGCAACGCGCAGGGAATTTTAAAAAAAATCGACCGCCCTGACTGTTTGAAGGATAAAGTGCTGGCGCGCATCCCACCACTCAGGTCATAATAGAGGGCATGAGCTTTATAAAAACATCGCTATTGGCATCCCCCCAAGATCTTCCGAAAGTTTCTCTTTCTGGAAAGAAATGGGATTTTTTTGAGTGTGATGAAGGAGATATCGGGCGCCTTGTCACAGATCATGGTCTTTCTGAGGTCGTTGCAAAAGCGCTTCTTCAACGCAATGTTTCAACGCAAACAGCACGCGATTTTTTAGATCCAAAGATAAGAAATCTTCTGCCGAATCCCCTTTGCTTAAAGGATATGGAGAAGGGAACGGATGTTTGCTTTCAAGCGATTGAGGCGGGTGAGAAGATTGCTATTTTTGGCGATTATGACGTGGATGGTGCAACGAGCTCAGCGCTCTTGCGGCGGTACTTTCGGGCCATTGGTCTTGCAACAGAACTTTATATTCCAGACCGTTTGGGCGAGGGGTATGGTCCAAATGCTGAGGCGATGGAAAATCTCTATGCTCAAGGTATTCGTCTTGTCATTATGGTAGACTGCGGCACGCTTGCGTTTGAACCTCTTCAAAGAGCCCATGATCTTGGTCTTAAGGTGATTGTACTCGATCATCATTTGAGTGAAGAAAATCTCCCCAAAGCGTCCGCGCTTATTAATCCTAATCGTTTGGATGAGAGCGTTGAGCCCTTTTATCTAAAAGAACTTTGTGCAGCAGGCATTGCTTTTTTATTTATCGTGGCTTTGCAAAAAAAACTGCGTGATCATCATTTTTTTAAAACGCAAGAAGAACCGAACCTTCTTGAATTTCTTGATCTTGTGGCCCTTGGTACTGTCTGTGATGTCATGCCGTTGACGCACCTTAACCGTGCTTTTGTGACCCATGGTCTTCGTCTTATGGCGCGTCAGAGCAACGCGGGTATTCATGCTTTGATGGAGGTGGCGGGAAGTTCTATGATTCCAACAGCCTATCATTTGGGATTTGTGATTGGCCCACGTATTAATGCAGGTGGGCGTGTCGGTGAGTCTTCGCTTGGGAGCCAGCTTCTTTTTTCAGAAGATCCTGTAGGCATTAAAAATATGAGTCTTAAGCTCCACACCTTAAACACAGAGCGCCAAAACCTTGAAAAGCTGATGCTTGATCAAGCCTATGCCATGGTTGAAGCGGAGAAACTTTATGAAAAACCGGTTATTTTAATCGGTCACGAGAATTGGCATCCGGGTGTTATTGGTATCGCGGCAAGCCGTCTTAAGGAGCGCTATAACAAGCCCTCTCTCGTGGTGTCTTATCTGATGGATGCGACGATTGGGAAGGGATCAGGGCGCTCGATTGCAGGCGCTTCTCTTGGTGAAGCAATGATTAAGGCTGTAAAAAAGGGGCTCCTTGTTCACGGGGGAGGGCATGCTATGGCTGCAGGCTTTACGGTTCTGCGCAAGGATTTTGATGCGTTTTATGATTTTATAGGCGACACCCTTAAGGACGCTGTGGAGGCCTATACGCCTACACATCAAGTAACAGGATGGCTTAGCCTTGCGTCTTTTACGCCATCTTTTGTCAAATCTTTGAATGTCTTAGAGCCGTTTGGTCATGGAAATCCTATGCCGAAATTTGCGATTGGCCCTGTTTTTATTCGTTTTGCCGATCCTTTTGGTGTAGATCATATGCGCCTTGTCATCGAAGATCACTACGGGAATCGCTCCAAAGCCGTGCATTTTAGGGGATTATCACAACCTTATGGTGATCTTCTGATGAAGCGTCAGGGATCTTTTTATCTTTTGGGATCGCTTAAAATCGACAGCTGGAACGGTCATGATGACGTGAGTTTCGTCATCGAGGATATCGCAGCGGCAACTGTGTAAAAGAAAGAGAGATCATGTTGATCCCCCTTTTAATTTTAGGATATTAATTTGAACCATTCATTTGATAGGTGAATGTAATCAAAAAGCGGTTATCAAGTATTTTAGACTCTGCAGATGCTTTACCAGCGCCCGAAGCAGCATTTAATCCTGTGATTTCGACTTTTCCCAAAGGCACAAGAGAGTACTCAGCGCCTATATGAAAACGGTCACCTGCTGCATAACGAAAGCCAGCTCCTGGGACGATTTGCCTATAGCTTTTATTCACATTTTGCGACGTGCGTGTGTTATTGATACTTAAAAATTCCTGATATTTATAGGCAACTGTTGAAAATTCATAGGCTACCTTTGCATACACCATAATTTTAGGATTAATAAGTTTGCCAATAATAAACGCAGGGGCATAAGCTACCTTATGGTGAATATCAACAATCCCTTGGTAAACATGATTGGCAAGATAAATAGATTTCTTCATATTATTGAAATATTTTGCGACATAAAGTTCCCCCCCCAACATGATGGTGGAAATGCCTTTTTCAGTGATATACCCAAAATGGAAAGAAGTCAGCCCTCCAAAGTGAGAAAACTTTGATTCTGAAGGTGGCTGAAGAGGATCAAGGTATTTATGATCTCCTTTGATCCAACTTGCGCCAAGGCCGAGGCTTCCATAAAAACCTGAAAAATAAAGACTTGCCTGGGCGACGTGCGAGCTAGCGAGAAGAAACGTTGCGAGGAGAATGCTTTTTAATTTTAACATTTTAGATAAACTCTCTTAAAAATAGTTTAACCTAGGATTATAGTGAATCAGATCTCCCGTCAATTAGGAATTTATGCAACAGTGCGCAAGGAAAAAAAAACACGCTTTCTTTTGTTGACACGCCCCCTAAAGGATAGTCTTTTGCTGGCGAAGCATTTAAAAAAAAGGGGCGTAATGACGCTTCTTCAGCCGCTTTTATGTATTGAAGAAACCCCCTTTGTTTGCCCGAATCTTGAGGGGAAAGAGCTTATTTTTACATCGCAAAATGCTCTGTATGCCACTGTGAACCTTATGCATAACCGCACATTAACGGTATGGTGTGTCGGTGAAAAAACAGCAGAAACGGCGCGTGAAAGCGGATTTATCAATATTCACACAGCCCAAGGAAATGGAGAACATCTCTCTCTCATGATTGAAGCGGATCGAAGAAATAATCCTCTAAAAAGACCTCACTATATTCATTTTTCGGGCGAAGATATCACCATTGATTTTGAGAAAAAATTTCCAGGTGAGTGCCAACGCATCATTGTCTATCGCACACAACCTGCAGAGACACTACGCCCCTCCGTGCATCGTGCTTTGAGGAGTCAGGCTATCCTAGGCGTGGTTCTTTATTCAAAAAAAACGGCTCTTACCCTTAAAAATCTTGTTGATTTACCTCCATCTCTTCCTATTTTTGCGCTTAGTGAGGCGATTGCATCTCTTTTTCCAAATCATCCAACGTCGCTTTTTAAAAACGAGGATGATATAGTGGCTATGGTTAAAAATTCTCTTAAGACATAGAGTGCGATGACAGATATAAAAGAAAAAACCAAGGAAAATGAACCCGCCGAACCTAAGAAGACAGCGGCACCCCCTAAAAATATGTTAAAAAATAAACCTTTTTTTTCCTGGGCTAAACTCGCTGTCGTGAGCATTTTAGGCGTGCAAAACTATGGTCTTTTTATTCTGCATCAAAAAATAAACCTCCTTGAGGGAAAATTAAACCATCACCAAAAAACGTATTTTATTGAGAAAGAAAAATTTGACGCACTTGACACGAAGCTAAAAAATCTTGAAAAACAAATTTTAGCGATGCCTAAAGAAAATCCCGAGGCGTCAAAAGATCAACAATCTTTTATTCGGGATAGTCTTCAAAATTTTTCTTTGAGTGAAAAACAACTCAGCGATATTTTTGAGAGCATTAAAAATGCTTTTGTTCTGAAATCCGATTTAAAAGAAGTGCAACAAAGCAAGCTCACACCGCTTCTCTATATGGATGTTCTCAAACAAGCTGTGATGAGCGGAAAACCTTATGATAAAATTTTGGAGACCACACGCACGCTTGTGCTTAGTAACACGGCAGTGAAGCCAGAAATCGTCACAGCTTTTGATATTCTTAAGCTTTCTGCGGCAACGGGACTGCCAAGCCTTTCTCTTCTTTATCAATTGCCAGAAAATAATCCTGTCACATCGATGCATTTACCTTCGTGGCTTGATTGGATCAAGGATTATATGAAAATCACTGCGGACGTTTCAAAAGGTCTTTCCTCAGAGGCACGCAGGCGTTTGATGGAGATGATTGAATCCGGGCGTCTGGCGGAGGCTTATCAGACTGTGAATCGTCATATCGAAGAACATAGCGATCAAAAAAACCTTTGGGAGCCGTGGCTCAAAACGATGGATGTGCGTCTTAAAACGCTTCAAAGCATCGATCTTATTCAACAAAATCTTTTGGAAAGCGCAGTATCATGAGTGATCCCCAGTCTTTATTAAAACGCTCGTTTAACATTTTTTGGACCCTTTTTCGTATAGCCGCGGTCATTCTTTTTGCACTATGGCTGATGCGTTTTCCAGGCGATGTTTATGTGCGCATCCTTGACTATGAATTATCCATGACGCTTGGCTTTGGGGTAGCGCTTCTCTTGCTAATTCTCGGTGTTTTGTGGCTTTTACTCGGTGTTTTAAAGTTTATTTTTGGCTTTGGCTATTTTTGGAAACAACGTCGTCTTAGGCGTCATATGAAATTAGCGAATACTCTTTTTGATCAAGCGGTTCTTCATTTCTTTGCTGAGGAATATCCTGCCGTGGAACAAAATCTTCAGCGCGCGATTAAATACTTTCCAAGGCGAGAAAGTCTTTATCACACTTTTATGGCAGTAAGTGCCCTTAATCGTGGGGAAAAGGATAAAGCGCGTGAGCTGTTTTTCAAGCTAACACAAGATCCGACATTTGCATTTATGGGGTATTTTGGCCTCTACCACGTATGCGAGGAGTCTCCTCTCTCGCTTCTTGAACAGGCAGCGATTAAAACAAATGATCATCCATGGATTTTAAAACATCTTTTTGAAACCTATTGTCGTGAGGGGCACCATTTAGAAACGCTTCAACGTGCAGAAGCTCTCGTTTATAAACTTTTTGAAAAGCGCATCTTTGATAAAGAACAACGCCAACAGGCTCTTGGTGGCGTTTTTTGGCTCCAGGCTCTTTACTATAAAAAACATAATGATCGAGATAAAATGATGGAATTGGCTAAACAAAGTCATCATGCTGACCCGTCTCTTGCAGGTCCCGTCATCATGCTTGCTCATAATGAACCTCTTCCAAAAGCACAAAAAATGTTCTTAAAAGCTGTTGGAAAAGGTTTATGTCCAGAATTAACCGAAGGTATTTTAAAAGAATTACCGTCAACGGTTGAAACATTTCACGCCTTTGAAGAGGCGTTGCAAGAATCCAAGGAAAGCGAAGCGCATTATCTTTTAGCGAAACTTGCTTATGAAGCAAAACTTTGGGGGCGTGCTCAGCAACTATTAAAAACAATTCCCGAATCTTCTTTTGATGCGCGCCATTATTTACTCAGTGCGCAGCTTGAGCAAAAAGGTTAACCCATGATTTATTTCCGTAAAATCCTCCAAGAAAGCTTTAAAAAACTATGGATAGCGATGCCCTATGCATGGTTGCTTTTATTTTTTGTGATTCCTTTTATTTACCTTTTTAAAATGAGTCTGAGTGACGTTGTCACGGCTGTTCCCCCCATCAGTAATCTCATTGAGTTTGTGGCTCCTGGAAAGCTCACGGTTCATGTTGATTTCAGTCATTATATAGCTCTTTTTTCAGAACTTTTTTACCTCAGTGGTTTTGTTTCTTCCCTTATGATGGCGGCGTTTACAACATTTTTTTGCCTGATTATGGGGTACGGCATGGCGTATGGCCTCATCAAGCTTCCAAAACACCTTCGTACCGTGGGCTTAATGTTGATTATGGTGCCTTTTTCAACCTCTTTTCTCATCCGTGTTTATGCATGGGTTATTTTGTTGAATCAAGAGGGCGTGATTAACGGCTGGCTTTCTAAATTTGGACTCATCACAGCACCTCTTCCGTTGCTTTATAATGATTTTTCAGTGCTTCTTGGGCTTGTGTATTGTTATCTACCCTTTATGATTTTGCCCATCTATACCGTTTTGGAGAAAATTGAACCAAGCTATCTCGAGGCTGCAGCGGACCTTGGGGCATCACCCCTCAGGCGGTTTTATCAAATCACACTGCCCCTTTCTGTACCAGGGATTTTAGCAGGTTGTGTCCTTGTTTTTGTGCCTGTAACAGGTGAATTTGTAATTCCAGAACTTTTGGGAGGGCCCGATACGTTAATGATTGGGCGAATCATGTGGATGGAGTTTTTTAATAATCGAGACTGGCCACTCGCGGCCTCTTTGGCTGTAGTTATGCTTATTCTTTTTGTGATTCCCATTATGGGCTTGCAACGGTGGCAATATAAGCGAGGTAATCCTTCGTGAATGATTGCCTCACAACGTATCAAAAACTGTGCACAGAAGTTTATGATTTAAGCAAACCACAGCCGCCACAGGATGAGTATGCTTTTTATCGCTCTTATCTCATGGAGGCTAACGGACCTGTTCTTGAGCCTATGTGTGGCACAGGACGCTTTTTACTTCCTCTCGCTGCAGAAGGATTTGATCTTCACGGGTTTGATGCGAGTGATGCGATGCTTAAGGCTTTGAGGACAAAAGCGCACGCTCAAAACCTAAACCCCCATGTGTGGAAAGACTTTATTGAGGCATTTGACACTTCAACCCTTTACCCTCTTATTTTTATTCCAAGTGGTTCTTTTTGTCTGATCACGGATCTGAGTGCTATTCAGTCAATGCTTGAAAAATTTTATAAACATTTGCATAAAGAGGGCGTTCTTGTTTTTGAGGTAGAAACAGAAAAATCACTCCCAGCGCCCTTGGATGTTTGGTGCACATCGACGTATCCTAAACCCGATGGTACGACCATTGAGCTTTCCAAGTACACATCGGTGGCGGGTAACATTTGCATATCACGGCATCAATACACACTCATGCAAAATGATACGGTCTTGCATACAGAAACTGAGGATATGCAAATAAGACTCTATAACGATCCTAAAGAGCTTTTGACGCTTTTAAATAAGGTAGGCTTTCACAATATCAAAATGATCAAACCCTTTGACCGAAAGAACCTTGCCACTGAAAAAGATGCGACGATCGTGTATGAGTGCCGAAAATAGTTTTCATTCTATGCTCAATCAACTATCGGCTGAAATGAATGATCTCTATGGTTATGTCACTCACCCAGGTGATAATTTTGGTGAGCCTGCGATTAACTCAGGGCCTTGTGGTGCTTTCGCCCACGCTTTTTTCAAACTCTGGAATCAACGCTTTTTAGAAAAAGTGCACATCGTTTTCATTATGGAGAAAAATTCTGATACGTGTTGGCATGTTGTGATACGATTGCCAGATGGAGCGCTCTTTGATGGAGGAGATGGCGTTCACAATGAAAAAAAGTACGGGGATATGCTTATAGAAGATATGGTGCTCTACGATGAGGATCTTTTAGAAAAAAGGTCCTATGGACTCAAAAGAACCTATCCTCGCTATTGCCCACATTTTTCAATTCACGCTGTTGAAAGCATAATCGAAAAATATTGCACGCGTATTGAAAAGGACGGTCTATTCAAACGGCAAGGGGGTGTCGTATAATGAGGTTTGCGTTGTGCGACTATTGCTTGTAAATAACTCAAAAGGATAAAAAGGGCTCACTCAATGCGATTTAAGTTTCATAAAGCCATTGGATTTCTTATTGCGGGGTATGTATTCCTCTATCTGCCTCTTGTGATTGTTGTGGCGTACTCTTTTAATAGCTCGCGTGTCATGAGCGTGTGGCAAGGTTTTTCCCTTGAGTGGTATACATCTCTTTTGGAGAACGATGCTCTTTTCACAGCCGTCATGGCAAGTTTAAAAATCGCAACGATTTCTGCCACAATGGCGATTATCCTTGGGACGCTTGCAGCGGTCATCACTGTGCGTTTTAAACATATTCGTTCTCGCCGTTTTCTCCAAGGAATGATTGCATCGCCGCTTGTGATGCCTGATGTGATGAGTGGTTTGGCGCTGTTGCTCGTTTTTGTGGGCATTCAGCAAACCTTTGATTGGCCCAGTCAGCGGGGTGTTTGGAGCGTAACCATTGGCCATATTACCCTTGGTATGGCCTATGCTTATTTGGTGATTCAAGCACGCCTTCAAGATTTTGATCTGAGTGTGGAAGAAGCAGCACTCGATCTCGGGGCAAAGCCTTTTGCCGTTTTTCGTACGATTACAATTCCAATGATTGCACCCTCTCTTTTGGCCGCATGGCTTCTTGCCTTTGCGCTTTCCCTGGATGACGTTGTTTTAGCAAGTTTTCTTTCTGGCCCCGGTGCCACAACATTACCGATGTTGATTTTTTCCAATATTCGTCTTGGCATTAGCCCAGAGATTAATGCCCTTGCAACAGTCATTATTTTTGTTGTGATGATCGTTGTGACGGCAAGTGGTATTGTGCTTGTCAAAAGAAAGCATTAGCGTTGAGGAGAAATCACCGTAATTGCCTGTCCTTCGCACATCAAGGGCGCCTTTTGATCCAAAGCCTCAAGACGTATCATGGCGATACCGACTGCTTCACCCTCAAAAACAACGGTTGAACGCAAATCCCCCACAGTATTGTCTTCTTGTGTAATATTCCCACCATAAGGGGGAGGGGGGCCATCAATGCGAATAGGCATCAGTTTTTTGCGCACAACCCCTTGATAATACGCCCGTGCTACAGGCTCTTGACCGATATAACATCCTTTTTTAAAACTCATGGCGTTGAGTTGATCCAGCCCTGCTTCAAGAGGAAACGTACGACCAACAATCAAATCCGTTTTTGAATCAGGAAGACATTTTAGAATGCGTTGATAGTGATAGCCGTGAAGGCTACTCTCAATATTTTCTTTGTATATAAAGGATTCAGGCGAGAAAGACACACCCCGTTGCCATAAATTTGGCAGGCGTGGATCCTCAAAAATAACTGTATGTTTATCGGAATGCGTGCAAGCGTGTGTAATAAAAACGGATGCTTCTAATGTTTCAAAATGGACCTGCCTGCGGAGTTTATACATTTTCAAAAGAGCTAAGAGTTCATCCATACGATCATCCGTTTCAATCAGAAAATGATCCTCTTGGGCGATGATAAAAAAATCAAAAAGATAGCGCCCTTGTTGATTCAAAAGAGCCGTATAAAGAGCAGGCATGCTTTTAAGGAGAAAAATATCGTGCGTGATAAGCCCTTGTAAAAAATCAAAGCGATCCGCTCCGTCTACTTTGAGCACACGGCGGTGAGGGAGAGGATAAACAGAAACGCTCATACCCTTGTGATAAAATTAATCCAAGGCATAGTCAAGAGGGTAGTTACTGTTCAGGACAATTTGCCACATTTTTTCATCTTGTCGCACAAGGGGTGCCCTAAGGTTAAGTGTTGGTACATCCTTTGAGCAGCATACAATCGCATAAATTTCCTCATCAATTTCATCTAAATTTTCGGCAATGAGCGCATCCACGAGATCTTTTGTCGGGTAAAAATCCCAGGGAAGATTACAAAGTAAAAAGCGCGTCTCAGCCTCCTCATTCGAGGTAAGCATGCTATAAATATCATCGCCATAGTGACACAGTGAAAAGGACTGATAATCTTGAAAGCCGATGAGACCTTTGGGGAGAAGAATTGTCTCCATCTTCGTTTGCACAAGAGGGATTTCGCCGGTTTGTTTGTTATCGATCGGTGATGGTGTCATTGTTTTTTGCCTTATACGCTTAGAAAAGTTGATCAAATTTATCCAAAATCTGCTGTGTCATTTTTAAATTAGAAAAAATATTACTTTCTTGAATGCGACTTATTGCCTGTGCTTGCATTTGCGTTTGAATGAGTTCCATTTCTGGCACAAACGCATACGTTTGATATTGCTTTGCTATGAGAGAAAGCTCATCTTTGAGCTCATCACGCACATCTTGAGCAGTCCCTCCTAAATTACCCGCATTTTTCATGGCTTCGCCTAAGTTGGGTATAGCCCCTGTAACAAGAAGGTCATTGCAAACGGCCCACGTCGGATCAAGAGAATTTGTAACATCGCCCGACAGACACATGCGCAAAGTCCTGATAATATTTTCAACACCTGCATTCGTGACATTCATTTGGTCAAGCACGGTCCGTGACTGGGAAAGGCGAGCTGTATATGTGCTAAAAGAACCTACAGCATAATCAAGGGTTGGACCGGCCCCCGAAGGGAGAGAACTTTGGATCGTATTGACATTAACGGGTGGTAAAAAGGCTGTAGCACCGCCACAAGGATATGTTCCATCAAACATAGGTCTATTGGCTGTATTGCCGATATTCGCTAACTGCTCACTACACCACGACGAAAAGGTTTGATCAGGAATACCTACATTCGTACGAATGGAAGAAAGACGAGGGCCTAATTGTTGCGCAATATTCACACAGAGATCGATGAATTGAATTTGGTACTGAGAGCGTGAATTTGTAAGTTCATCATTCAGAATGTGAACATTATTTTCAGCAAGCAAACGATTCATCCCAAGCATCCCTAAAACGTCGGGCGTGTTGTCCGCAAGATAGTCGCACTCCCCCGCAGAAGAATTCACCGCTCTAAGAGTGTCTGAGGTGTTTCTTGCCGTAGCATTGTATTGCTGGAGCAATGTTACTGAGTCAAGTCCTAAAGAATTGGGGTTGATGGTTACCATAATCTATAGATCCAACAGTTTGAGGTCAACTTGATCAAGTTTCAAAAGCATGCGCATGACACTCATTGAAATATTATAACTACGTGCAATTTGAATATTGCGTATCTTCTCTGCATCCGGATCGAT
>JAKBAR010000003.1 GCA_021808925.1 Pseudomonadota bacterium
ATACGACTGTTAAGAAGAGAAAATTTTTCTAAAAATCGCGTACAATCTCCGTATCGCCACCCCTTAAGGAGACCAGAACCCTTGAATTCAGCTCCCTCCAGCACAATTATTTTTGCGAAAATCGCCTCAAAAATCGCCTAACCACGCAAAACTCATCCGTATCATCGAAAATTTTTTCTTAAATCCCCACGCTCTTTTTAATCTGGGTCATATGTTGACCTGCAAGATCATTGGCATGAGCGGCGCCCTTTTCTAAAACGTGATCAAGGTAGAATAAATCATGCATATAATGCTTAATTTTCTCTCCCATCGGCAACAGAGTTTCATGGAGCACCTCAATCAGCGCTTTTTTAAGGACTGAAAATGTTTTGCCTTCGAATGCTTTACAGACCGCATCAGGTTTTTTATGCGTTAATGCCGCCAAAATATTCACAAGATTACGCGCTTCTGGACGATTTTCCATCAATGCCATTGAGGCCGCGATCACGTCCGTATCCGTTTTAGCTTTTTTAATTTTTCGCGCAAGCGTATCCGCATCATCCGTCAAATGAATCCGTGAATAGTCTGACACATCCGATTTACTCATCTTGGACGTGCCATCACGCAAACTCATAATACGCGTTGCAGGTCCTGTAATAACAGGCTCGGGCAGATGAAAAAAATCCTTTGCAAAACGACGGTTGAACATCCCTGCCACATCACGGGCCAGCTCCACATGTTGCTTTTGATCTTCACCTACGGGCACATGGGTTGCCTTATACAGCAAAATGTCCGCCGCCATCAAAACAGGATAGGCATAAAGACCAAGGCATACACTCTCGATGTTTTTACCCGCTTTTTCTTTAAACTGTGTCATACGGTTCAACCAGCCCATGGGCGTAATACAGGAAAAAATCCACGCAAGCTCCGTGTGCGCGGGCACATCACTTTGGCGAAAAATAAAACATTTTTCAGGAGACAAACCACAGGCTAAATAGGTTGCCGCCATAAGATAGGAATTGTGCCGCAGATTTTCTGAGTCCTCGAGTGTGGTCAACGCATGTAGATCCACAATGCAAAAAAGATTGTCCTGGTTTTTACTTGCCTCAAGCCCATCCACCCACTGTTTAATTGCGCCTAAATAATTACCAAGATGAATAATGCCCGTAGGGCGCACACCGGATAAAACCCGTTTCATACTTTTTTCCTTTGACGACGTATAAATTTAAAAAAGGTACTGAGTCCAAAAAAGTGCGAGATCATCATATAAATCACAAGGGCCGCACCGATAAATCCTAAAACACTCATAATCTCGCCAAATAAAGATTCAGGCGCACGTATAAGGCTTTGACCCCCTAAAAGCGCAAAAGCCATAAGTGTGCAAGCCAGCGTGACCTTAGCAAAAAAGACAAGAAGACCTTTATTATAAAGATTATACCACCCTCTCTTTTTCATCACATAGGCAAGGATTCCCGCATTCGCCCACGCGGCAAGCCCTGTTGAAAGCGCAAGACCAATATGTTCCAGCTTCCAAATCAAAAGAAAATTAAGCGCTAAATTCACACTAACAGAGACTAATGCAACTTTGACGGGCGTTTTCGTATCCTGGCGCGCAAAAAAACAGGTCGACAGTACTTTTCCCACAACATAGGCAGGCAAACCCACAGCAAAGGCCGCAAGTGTGGGCGCTGTCGCCTGAATAGCCGCCTCATCAAATTTTCCATGGCCATAAATCAGCCCAATAATCGGGTACGCAAGGGCCACAAGCCCCACCGTCGCAGGCATTGTGAGTTGTAACGCCATCTCAATCGCCTGATTGGTCGTATGCCGTGCACTCGTATCCTCACCCAGGCGAATTTGTTTCGACAAAAGAGGCAACAGTGCTGTACTAATCGCCACACCAAAAATAGAAAGCGGCAGCTGGTTGAGCCTATCCGCATAATAAAGATACGCAAGAGCTCCTGTAGGCAAAAAAGACGCCAGCATCAGATCAATAAAAATATTCACCTGCATCACACCGGCACCAATCGTTCCGGGCCCCATGAGTTTTAATATTTTTTTGACCTTTGGCGTAATTTTTGGAAAATGCAAGCGAAGTGCAAAATCGTAGCGCGTACATACGATATAAAGCCACGCGAATTGTACAATCCCTGCGATAAAAACAGCCGTGCAGAGGCTATACCCTGGATCAAAACCAAACTCTCCCGCCAGTAAAAGCGACGAAATCATAATAATATTCAGCAAAATCGGCGCTGCAGCTGCACTGGCAAATTTATGAATGGAATTGAGAATTCCCCCTAAAAGCGCTGTCAGGGAAATAAAAAGAATATAGGGAAAGGTAATGCGAATAAAATTAACCGCAAGATCCATGCGCTCTGGTGTTGTGGCAAATCCAGGTGCAAGAATATGAATGATAGAGGGCGTTGCGATGACGACTAAAACACAAAACCCTGTAAGAAAAAATGTCATAAACGAAAACACATCCATCGCAATTTTTTGTGCTTCTTTTTTTCCTCCCTCGGCAAGTTCTCCTGCAAAAATGGGGACAAAAGCCGCATTAAAGGCCCCTTCTGCAAAAAAACGACGAAAGAAATTAGGAAACTTAAACGCCACCACAAACGCATCCGCCATGAGGCCCGCACCAAGGAAATGAGACATCAAAATCTCGCGCATCATGCCAAAAATACGCGAAAGCCCCGTATAGCCGCCAATGGTTGTTACTGCTTTTAAAATGTTCAAGGGTGTTCTATGATCGCTGTGAATATCGCCGCATCATAACATAAAATGTGTAACGCAACGCAATAAATTTAACACCCTTAAGGATTCAGCGACTCTTATGCTTTCTGTTAAAAATCTTGTGTTGCATCGCGGTGAGAACCTGCTTCATCCCAATATTCATTTTACCCTCAAAAAGGGACAAGGGCTAATCCTTCGAGGGCCTAATGGATGCGGAAAAACGACCTTCTTACACACCTTGGCGGGGCTGATAAAAAATGACTTTAGCCCCAACATTTTGATAGCATCAGAAACTTTTTTCCTCCCCCATGTTGATGCTCTTCTTGGGCACACAACGGTCGAGGAAAATATGATTATTTTTGCGCAACTCATGGGTTTGACCTTCCATTTGTCAGAGGATCCCTTCAAGATCAAACCTTTTTTAGCGCAAAAAGTTAACCGACTTTCTCATGGCCAAAGGCGCCGCGTGTCCCTCTCCCGTCTTCTTTTGACACACGCAAAATTGTGGCTCTTAGATGAACCGGAGCAAGGACTTGACACCCATTTCACGCACATTTTATGCAAAGTTCTTGATCATCATCTTTTGAATGGAGGTGGGATTATCCTTGCGTCTCACTTTTTGCCCACTCAAAAGAATTGGCAAGAATTAACCTTTTGCCAGCTACATGAAAAGTCTCTTGAAAAATCATCATTTTTTTGAGAGGATACTCAAAATTATCTATTTAGCCTCAAAAAAACATGAAATATCTCGGTCTTTTTTTCACCCTTTTGGCCCTCCCCCCCTTAACATCTTGCTCCACCACAAAGGGAAATGCTGTTGTGGGCGAATCCTCAAAGGACGAAGTCTACCGTATTATTAACGATCAAGTTTCGACAAAATCCGATGCACGTCGCGTTTTTAGTGATCCAAGCGATATCGATTTTGATAACCAAGGCAATGAGAAATGGACCTATACACACATTACGCAAACCTCCATGGTGCGCAATTACATTCCCGTTGTTAACTTTTTCACAAAAGGCACAGACGATACCCACAAAAAAATTGTGCTTATTTTTGATCCCAAAGGTACGCTCATCAAAAGTGCTGTGAGTGAATCCAAGGGCGAAACAAAGTGGTAAAAGCATAAAACGACTTATTCTTTGCGGGCAGGTGAGACTTTTTGCCTAAGTCGTTTTATTTTTATTCATTATCTGCCCTTGGCATCAGAGAAAAAGCGTTGTAAAATTTTTTTATAAATTTTTTTATAAATTTTACATTTTGATATCATCACTCCTCCACACGCTTCTGGATATTTCTTTTTTCCAAGCTTTTGAGCTTGCTTTTTTTCTATGCCTTATACTATGGGCCCTTTTATGGAGCTTGGAGTCGAAAACACTTCAAAAAAAAGTTGATCAGGAAAAATATCTTCGCGGTTTTTTATGCGAATCATTAAGCGAAATGAATGTACCCATGGCGTATTTTTCACATGATGGGTATCCCTATATGAATGAGGATTTTTTAGCAATTTTTAATATCCAGCCCCATGAAGATCTAAAGGAAGCGATTCTTCAACGTATTCAAAAACAAATCCCTGCGGAGACATGGGAGGCGTTTATTCGCTATCTTATGTTTCAATCAGAAGAGCTTATGTGTGTGATGGAGCAAGAAGGCCAAAGCTATTGTCTGCACGCACGCGCTTATGATAGTACCGCTTATTTATGGATGAGCCCCCTCAAAAACTCAGAAGATGACTATCTTTATGCCAAACGCATCATCAACAATATCCCCATTGCGCTGTGGTATCGCAATCATCACAGTGACATTGTCTATTGCAATGATGTCTATGCTAAAATTTTGGGAAAAACAGCCGAGGATGTGATCTTTGAAAAAACAGAACTTTGCCCACCGGGACGCCTTGGCAGCCCCTATAAGCAAAGTCAAAAAGCCATTACAGAAAAAACACCTCAAACAGATCGTATGCATGCTGTCATTGATGGTTCTCGAAGGCTTTTAGAAGTAGGCGCCGTTCCTTTCTCTAATAAAAGCTCCCTTGGCTACGCGTTTGATATCACAGAAATAGAAGATCTTCAAAAAAAACTCAGCAAATACATAGAAAGTAGTCATGATCTTTTGGATCATATTGCATCATCAATTGCGATTTATGGTCCTGATACGCGTCTTCATTATTTTAATCGTGCTTATGTGAATTTATTTCAGTTTGATGAAAATTGGCTAAGATCTAATCCCACTTTAGGTGATGTTCTCGAAGATTTGCGTACACGGCGAAGACTTCCGGAATACCCTAACTTTCAACATTATAAAAAAACGCGCATGCAGTTTTTCAATAATCTCATTGATCCTCTTCAAGATCTTGTGCATCAACCCGATGGCAAAATATTCCGCATGCTTGTGGCCCCCCACCCCCTTGGCGGTATTTTTTATATTTTTGATGATGTGAGTGAAAAAATAACACTCGAGCGCCAATATAATACCCTCATTGCTGTGCAACAGGAAACGATTGATAATCTTTTTGATGCCATTTTAGTTTTTGGATCAGACCATCGTCTTCAGATTATGAATCGTTCTTTTTGTAAAATGTTCGATGTGAATGAACCCCTGTGGTTTTCAGGAAAAACACTTCAAGAGGTTATTGATATTGACAATCCTAATCTTGTCATGACAAAAACCGAATTACTCAGCCTCTTTATGAATCTTTTTAATAAGCGTCATCCGACACAAGATCACATGGAACTCACAAGTGGGCGCATTTTGCGCTATAGTTATATCCCTCTTCCCGATGGATCACATCTTATGAGTTTTATTGATATGACAGACTCTATCCGCTTCCAAGAAACGCTTAAAGAGCGCAACCGTATTCTCGAAGAAGTCAACGAGCTTCGATCACGCTTTATTCATGATGTATCTTATGAAATTAAAACACCCCTTGCCCTTATCCAAAATCACACTGAACAGTTACAACAAGATCAGCACAATGCACAGTCAGACCAAAAGCAGCTCTACCGCACAAAGGAAATTATTGACTCCACAAAACACCTTCTCTCGATTATTAATAACATGATTGATTTATCCCACGTTGAATCAGGCCAACTAACCTGTCTTACAAAAAAAGTCAATCTTGGGAGGTTTTTAAAATCCACTGCATCGCTTGTTTCCAGCAAAGCCAAAGAAAAAGGCATTGAGATTATTATTGAAAATAACACAGCGATTGAAACTTTTAATGCGGATGAAAAGCGCCTCAAACAAGCTTTTTTTAATATGCTAAGTGGCGCACTCAGAGCAAAAGAATCCAAAGGCAAAATTATCCTTCGCACACAGTCAGAATTTTTTGAGGAAAAAGAATACCTTTCCTTTGCAATTATCGATAATACAGAAAAAGATCATGGCCTTGAAAAACCTTTAAAAATAAAAACGAACTTGCCCAAGGATACTAAAATTATCAAAACAGACGATCTTAATCTTCTCAAAGGACATTTTACAAATGAGCTAGGGCTAACACTCGTCAAACGCATTGCGCAGCTCCACGGTGGTTGGTTGTCGGTGGAGAAAAATGAAGGGACTGAAAAGACGTCCCTCCCCCTTACGATCACAACTTATATCCCCATCGAGCAACCTTCTGTCGAAAATAACGAATGCATCGAATTTTTAAAATCAGCTTAATCGCAGAGGATTCTCATCTAGATCTCAAAAGATGATTTTTTCCTCAGCCCTTTATTTCCTGCTCCTATGATCATAAAAAAACACCCCCTTTGGATTCTTCACAGAAGCTCGTCTGACTTGCCTCATCCTAGGAAGTTCTGATAGGTTGAATGCATGGACACGCTTTTCTCTCTTCTTTTCTTTCCAACGCTCGCACTCCTTGTGCTTGGCCTTGCTTTGGCACCCCTTGGATGTTTTTTAACCTGGCGGAGACTTGCTTTTTTTGGGGACGGTTTGTCTCATGCCTGTACGTTTGGTATTGCGGTTGCTCTTTTGCTGAAAATACATTTTTTAATTGGTATTTCCATTACGGCCGTCAGCATTGGGATTCTTCTCATCCTTCTTGAGAAAAAGAAAACGCTTTCCATCGACACCTTTTTTTCCATTCTCTCCTATGCTTTTTTTTCAGGGGGCATCCTTGCCTTATCTTTTTCAAAAAATCTTCATATCTCCGTTGAGGATGTGCTTTTTGGTGATTTTTTAGCCATCCAATCCTTTGACTTCTGGATAACCCTCGCCCTTGTCAGCATTGTTCTCATTTTTCTTTTAATCACCTGGCCAACGCTCGTCCTTTTATGTTTAAGTCAAGACCTTGCGATCATTCGCCATAAAGATGCACGGCATGTTGAAATTCTTTTTATTATACTCACAAGTCTCACGGTGGCTTTTGGCATGTCGCTCATTGGCGCTCTTTTACTGCCTGCACTTATGATTCTTCCCGCTGCAACCGCACGCTTTCTCAGCACACACCCACGGCAAATGATGATTGTGTCTGCAGGTATGTCCACTCTAGGATGCAGCCTCGGCATCGCAGCGTCATATATCTTTAAAACGCCCACGTCGCCCACGATGGTGCTTGCAAGTGCTGGCCTTTTCGTCTTGACTCTCCTCCTCCCTCAAAGGATATCGCATGTCTGATCTTTTCAAAAACTCATCCTCAAAACCATCTGCAACGCATTACACAGCGGATGATATTGAGGTCTTGGAAGGTCTTGAGCCTGTCCGCAAACGCCCCGGTATGTATATTGGCGGGACCGATGACAAAGCGCTGCACCACCTTGTTTCAGAAGTGCTTGATAATGCGATGGACGAGGCCGTGGCGGGTCATGCGTCTAAAATTACAGTCACATTTCACAGCCCCACATCCATCAGTATAAGCGATAATGGCCGCGGTATTCCCATTGATCCCCATCCCAAATACCCAGACAAATCCGCCCTTGAAGTTATTTTTACAACCCTCCATTCGGGTGGAAAATTTAAAACAGGTGTTTATGAAACAGCTGGAGGTTTGCACGGTGTGGGTTTGGCCGTTGTCAATGCACTTTCAACGTCACTCACAGTAGAGGTTGTGCGCAGCAAAATTCTCTACACACAAACATTTAGTCGCGGTCATGCAACTTCTTCTTTAACGCAATCTGCAACGTCTAAACAGCGCGGAACAACAATCACCTTTACTCCCGATCCTGAAATTTTTAAGGACAATCATTACTTTGATCCTGCGCTTATCTTAAAAATGGCCAAGGCCAAAGCCTTTTTATTTAAGGGGGTTGAAATTCTTTGGAAGTGCTCAAGTGATCTCATTTCAGAGGATCTTCCCAAAGAAGCCGTTTTTCGTTATCCGGGGGGGCTTGAGGATTATTTGAAAGACCTCCTAGCGGAAAAATCAACGCTTCACCCTGATTGTTTTTCAGAAACAACGACTTTTTCACAGAAGAGTAAAATTGAATGGGCCGTTCTTTGGCCAAGCCGCGAGGGCGAGGGATTTATTCAATCCTATTGCAATACGATTCCAACACCACTTGGGGGCACGCACGAACAAGGATTTCGCCAAGGCCTGACGCGGGCCCTTCGGGATTCAGGGGAAAAATTGCAACTGAAACGCACAAAAGATCTTTCCTTGGATGATGTCTGCGGTGATGCTGTTATTTTAATGTCGCTCTTCATTCCTCAGCCGCAATTTCAAGGACAAACAAAAGAAAAACTCACAAATGCAGATATTGCGCGCCCTCTTGAAAATCTTGTGAAAGATCACTTTGAACACTGGCTATCGTCTCATCCCGAAGCTGCGCGCGCACTCATCGAGGCTCTTATTGAACGCTTTGAAAATCGCCTGCGCAACAAACAAAACAAAGAAGTCAGCCGCGCAAGCGTTACGCAACGCCTGCGTCTGCCCGGAAAATTAGCGGATTGTTCTGATACACAGCTCAATGAAACGGAGCTTTTCCTTGTGGAGGGTGATTCTGCGGGAGGCTCTGCGAAACAAGCGCGCGACCGAAAAACCCAGGCCGTTCTGCCTTTGCGGGGAAAAATTCTCAACGTAGCGAACGCAACCCTTGATAAAATGAAGGCTAACCAAGAGCTTTCGGACCTTGCGCTTGCCCTTGGGTGCGGCACGGGCAAACATTGTCATGCTGAAAAGCGCCGCTATGGCAAAGTCATTATTATGACAGACGCTGATGTTGACGGCGCCCACATTGCGTCGCTACTGATGACATTTTTTCTCAAAGAAATGACCGACCTTGTGATTAAAGGGCATCTTTATCTGGCACAGCCCCCCCTTTACCGCATCACACAAGGCAGCACAACCTATTACGCAGCGAATGAGAATGAGCGCGATCTTCTTGTGAAAAAACTTAAAGGAAAACCGCAAGTTGGCCGTTTTAAAGGCCTTGGAGAGATGTTACCCGCTCAGCTGAAACAAACCACGATGGATAAAAAAAATCGCACACTCCTCAAAATTAATATTCAATCCCTTGAGGAAAGCACACAATTTCTGGAAAAACTTATGGGAAAAAACCCCGAAGCCCGTTTTCATTTTATTCAAGACAATGCGCTCAAAATAAGCGATGGCCCCTTTGACTAATCACAGGGGAAGTTGTTTATTTATACACTCTATAGCTTGATCTGATTCTCTAAAAATTCTTTAAATGCTTTGACTTTTTTAGAATCATTCAGGTGATCAGGGTGCGTAATGTGCAGATCAAACGACGGCCCCTTACACTCCGGCAAAACGGGAATCAGTTGATTAAAATCCCGCGCCACAAAGTGAGGAAGCGCTCCAATACCTGTTCCTTTTTCAATCAACTGCATAATGGCATAAGCGTTATTCACCGCCACATGAAAATCACGCACATGCCCTGTCTCAGCGCCGACTTTGAGCGTCCAATTCACTCCCTCAAACGGGGGCGTAATGTGCGTTCCAAAGACAATAAGTTTGTGATAATCCAAATCCTCAGGATATTTAGGCGTCCCATAATCAAGAAGATATTCCTTGCTCGCATACATCTGAAGCGTATCCCTAACAAAAAAACTACTCGTCATATTGGGGTGCTTTGGAGGGCCATAACTAATCGCGATATCCGCCTCGCGCATGGAAAAATCAACTTCTGTATCCGTCAAGGCAAGACACAAATTAATGCCTGGATACATTTCTGAAAAAAGGTGCAAACGAGGCGGCATCCATATGCTTCCAAATGCTACGGAACAGGCGACGCGTAGCTCACCTTTGGCCTCATTACGGCTCTCAAGAAGACGGTTTTGTGTCGCAGAAATTTGAGCAAACACACTCATGACTGTTTTATGCAAAAGCTCACCTTCTGCGGTGAGAATCAGCCCCCGCGCATGGCGTGTAAAAAGTTGCGCGCCTAAGTTTTCTTCGAGCGTACCGACCTGTCGACTGACTGCAGACTGGCTAATATTCAGACGCTCACCCGCCCGGGTAAAACTGCCAGCTTGTGCCACCACATGAAAAATACGCAGCTTATCCCAATCCATCGCACTCATAAATTATAAAACCCCTTGTTCTGCTAAAAAGCGCTCTGCATCAAGTGCTGCCATACACCCCTGCCCCGCCGATGTCACAGCCTGACGGTAAAGAGGATCTTGAACGTCCCCTGCTGCAAAAACCCCCGGAATCGATGTTTTAGGTGTTCCCGGCTGTGTCAAAATATATCCCTCTTTATTCAAATCCAACTGACCTTTTAAAAAGCCACTCATCGGTGTATGGCCAATCGCCACAAAAACACCTTCCGTTTCAAGGGTTTGAAGGCGTCCATCCACTGTATTTTTCAACACAACACCTGTAACATTTGGAGGATTATCATCGCCCAAAATGTCCTCCACCGTGTGATTCCACAGCACAGAAATTTTAGGATTATTAAAAAGACGCGTTTGCGCAATTTGCTCCGCACGCAGTTTATCACGCCTATGGACAAGCGTGACATGAGAGGCATGGTGCGTCAAATAGAGTGCTTCTTCCACCGCAGCATTTCCTCCGCCGACAACCACCACTTTTTTATTTTTAAAGAAAAACCCATCGCAGGTTGCACATCCTGACACCCCATATCCTAAAAATTTTTCTTCACTAGGAAGGCCAAGCCATTTCGCCTGCGCACCTGTGGCAATAATGAGACTATCACAGGTATAAATTTCTCCGCCCTCTGTCTGACAGGTAAAGGGGCGTTTGCTAAGATCAACACGTTCAACGATATCTTCGATCATGGTCGTCCCGACATGCTCCGCCTGGGCACGCATTTCTTCCATCAGCTGAGGCCCCTGAACGGCTGTGCGAAAGCCCGGGTAGTTTTCCACATCCAGTGTAATCATAAGCTGCCCCCCTGGCTGCATCCCAAGGAACTGCAGGGGCTTGAGGTTCGCACGCGCCGCGTAAATAGCCGCCGCATACCCCGCCGGGCCACTTCCAATAATCATCACTTTTGCATGCATTAAAGAGGGTATAGTCATAAATTTTTCACATAGCTTCATTTTCTTCTTGGCAACCTAGCACAAATGCTGATATATATCGAGTCATTAATAGGGCCGGCTTAGCTCAGTTGGTAGAGCAACTGATTTGTAATCAGTAGGTCGCGAGTTCGAATCCTGCAGCCGGCACCATCTTCAAATTCCTGTTGACGTCATTTAAAAGATGCCAGAAAATGTCATCCGTAGATGTCTCTCTTACAGGTTTCCATTATGAAAAAATTCCTGACACTTTTTACTTTTATTATGTTCGCAGCAAAAGCTTTTGGCTCAGAAAAATCCTCTTGGGAGGATGTTATGAATTCAAAACAGAAGCAAAATCTGAAATCGAATGACGTTAAAGAAGCGATCTCATATTTTAAAGATGATGTCCTCAACAAAAAGCTTGAGGGACTTGGTGGGTGTGAGATTACGAATTTTTCTTTTGAAGTGGAAAATTTTAATAACGCAAAAGTTTCAGCCTATCTTCAAATCTTAGGGGATACCCGCTATTATGGATCTTTGGAGGAATCTTATAAACTTGGTAATAATGCACAAGGTTGGCGCCAACTCACCCTTGAAATTGTTAATAAGAACTTTGAGGCTCTAGGTAAGCGAATAAAAGATTTTGGCACAAACGATGGATCATTTAGTTCAGAACGTGATAATGCAAAGCGTCAAATAAACAAGGCTTACAAGAATTTTTCCCCAAATTCCTGGAAGATCTTGCTTAACGGTTACGTGGATTGGGTTTCTCAGCGCTGGAAAGATCTTCAAAATTTAATACAGTAAATCTAAACCCTGGTGGCCCTTGTTGGTTTCATTGAGAGGCTTATATTATGAAAAAAATTATTATACTTGTTATTATGTTCGCAGCAAAAGCTTTTAGCTCAGACTACGAGTTTGAGTCTTATGATTATTCTGCGTCCATACAAAAGTATGATAAGGAAAAAGTTTTTCATTGCCTGAGAAAATTAGGTGAAAGCCATTATTACGAAAACTTAAAGGAGGCTATGAAGGAGACAGATTTTACGAATCGCACAAATAGGATAGAACGTCTTTTCACAAACCTGCGAGCTCTTAATAAAAAGGTAATAGAATTTGACGAGGGCAAAAATCTTCTCGAGAATGCGCTTTATTACGTTGATGATTTGTGCACAACGTTTGAAATTTGGCGATCCTTGTACACTTAATAAAAATGAGGCTTAAATTTTAACGATGATCGTGATCCCTTCTCTTCCTTCCTCTGTACGTCTTGTGGCCGTCACCAAAGGGCGCTCTGTTGCTGAGATTGAGGATCTTATCGCAGAAGGCGTTATATGGTTTGGTGAAAATCGCCTGAACGAGATACAAACCAAATGGCCTTTTTTAAAGGAAAAATACCCCCATGTGCGCCTGCAATTTATTGGTCAGCTTCAAAGCAATAAAGTGGCAAGAATTCTCAAACACTGCGATAGTCTTCTCAGTATTGATCGCAAAAGCCTTCTTGAGGCAATTGCAACAGCTCAAAAAAATGATACTTCTTCAAAAGAATATCTCATTCAGGTCAACCTTGCAAAAGAACCTCAAAAGGGGGGAGTGATCCCGGAAAATCTCAAAGAGCTCATCGTTTGTGCACGCAGCCACACCCTTCCCATTCAGGGGCTTTCCGCGATCCCTCCCCTGCGCCAAGACCCCACCCCCTATTTTACCCAGCTCAAGGCGCTTTGCACGCTCTACAATCTTAAAGAGTGCAGCATGGGGATGAGTGACGATTTTGACACAGCCATCGCCCTTGGGGCCACACAAGTGCGTCTCGGCCGACGGCTTTTTCGTTAGAGATCTTCCTCTTCCTCGTTAAGATCTTCCTCTTCCTCGTTAAGATCTTCCTCTTCCTCGTTAAGATCTTCCTCTTCCTCGTTAAGATCTTCCTCTTCTTCGTTAAGATCTTCCTCTTCTTCGTTAAGATCTTCCTCTTCTTCGTTAAGATCTTCCTCTTCTTCGTTAAGATCTTCCTCTTCCTCGTTAAGATCTTCCTCAAGTTCGCCTTCTATCTCTCGTATCTCTTTTTCTAATTTTTTTTCCTTGCGCTTTTTTTTATGGCCAGCAACTAAAACGCCACTGTCATCAATTTTTTCAGCGATAGTGTTAAGCTCTTCTCTGATTTCCCCTAGAATCTCAGCACTTTCTTTTCTGTTATGGTGTTCCTTTTTAATGAGTAATTTTTTGAGTTCTTTTTCTTTGATTTGCGTGTCTAGCAATTTTTCTTTAATGTCTTTCACACTTTCAAGTCTCTCTTCCTTCTTATTCACCTTCTCTTTCAGATCAACAATCTCTTTTTTTTCTTTTTTATTGTCTTTTTTCATATTTTTTTCTTTTTTAGGAAATTCTTTTTTGTCCAGATCCTCGACGATAGTCTCATTCTTATTTTTTTCAGAAGATTTTTTTTCTAGATCCTCGACACTAGTCTCATTCTTATTTTTTTTATTTAGTGGTTTTCTTTCTACCTTTTGCCTTGTAGAGTTAGAGTTCTCATTAGAAAAACCATCAGTGCTTGTGAGCAAAAGCATTGCGGAAAGGGCACTCGCACACTTTAAAAAATTTTTAATCAACATAAAATCTCCTTTGAGTTAAAACAATTCAACATCATCACTGGCCTTTGTTGAGGCCGTTTCCATCCCCGATGAAAAAGGTTCTTTGTCCTGAGTTGCCAGAAGATGATCAATTTTTGACCCCATTTCCTCGGGCACATGATCATAGAGCGCTTGCGGATGCACCGCACAATGGGGGATGTGAAGCTCATCTTGCAGCTCATGAATCGTTTCAATAGATTTTTTCATTTGCTCAAGATCTTGACGCACGCGGTCCTGATACTGGATGTCTGTGATAAGTTGACGCGCAGAATCCGAAAACTCACGGGAAGCCTGGCTGGCATTTGTCACGATATTGGAAATTTTCTCACTATTGGCAATGAGACCTTCCATCATCTCGTCCAGCTGATCCTTCGCCATCATATTGCTGCTCATATCAATGCTGGCTACTTTTTGTAAAATTTCTTGAGCGTAATTAAGTGTCTCTGTCATTTGATTGACTTGACTACGGATACTAATCGCAAGGCGCTGCGTATCATTGGAAAGATCACGCACTTCACTCGCAACGACTTGGAAACTCTCGCCCGCCTCCCCTGCTCTCACGGCTTCAATCGTTGCATTAATAGAAAGATATTTTGTTTTGTGGTTAATAATTTCAATTTGACGAATGCTTTTTTCAATTTCATTCAGGTTTTTCACACCATCATTTAAGATATACACCATCAACATGGCTTGCTTTGAAATCTCAAGCATACAGCTAATCGATTCAAGAAATGTTTTGTGCAGAAGCGACGAAACTTCTTGGATCCCGATATCGCTCTCGCCCACCTTAACGGTTTGTGCAATAGAGATAAGCTGTTGCAAATAATCTGCCTGCAAGGCCGCATTTTTTGAAAGCAGTTGAAATTGATTCGAAAGTGCCACCGTTTTATTTTCAGAAAGATTCATCACAGCATCAATACGGTGCGACATGCCTTCATTTGCTTTTTCAATGACACTGTGCAGCTCGGCCAGAACAGCCTCCTCCTCTGTCACGTGATGGGGAACGTGATGAGGTGCAGGATGCTCTTCAGAAGCTTTTTTGACAACGTTTAAGTCGATATCACTTGTAATCATACATAGCACTCGGCGTTTTAGAACATGACAATTCTGTCTTTAGTCCTATTAAAACAAAAAATTCTGAATAAAATATTAATAATACATAAAATTAATTTTATATTTTTGAGATGTTTTTTGAGCGCTGTATATTTATCGAGACTCCTACAAAAAAAGACTTTTTTTAAAATATTTTATTAAAAGACAAAATAGTCTATATTTAGACTAATTTTTCTACCAAACTGCGCAAAGACTCTATATGCACTTTTTTTGGTCACAGCACACCCCCAACTTTTTTCTCTGCTTTTTTGCCAGCATCGTTATCAATCTATTTTTCTTCTCTCCATCCTTGGCTGAGACGCCTTCTCACACAAACGAACCGCCTGCAAAAGAACATACGCATCCTGATCCAGAAAAAGAGCTAGAACCCCTTGTGTGCGATACAACACCCCAAGGGCTCACCCTCCTTGTCACGGGACTTGGCCTTAATGAATCCCTCACAGAGCGCGCCATTGCAGAACTCCCCAAAGAGATTGCTCTCTCATTCTCAGCCTACGCTACAATGATCAACCAGTGGACATCCCTTGCAAAAGCAGCAGGTCATCAGATTTTTATTGAGCTTGGGTCAGAAAAAGACCTGAATAACACAGGGATCCTTGCTTATTTTGATGGTGTTCTTCTTATTCCTGAAAAACCGCCCGTGACAGATCCTAAAATCCTTGAAAATTTCGTCTATAGCCTTGGAGTCAGGAAAAAAATGATTTTAGAAGGTCGCCTCTTTCCCAAAGATTTATTAGCACTCGAAGCCCAAAAGCAAAAAGCCCCCTTTAGAAAGATTCAATACTCTCTTTCCGAAGCAAGTCTTTTTGAGGGAAAACAAGATATTTTTGAGCTCAAAGGCATTGTCACCTTTCCTGTTAGTTTTCTTAATTATTTGATCGACATGTTAAAAGCACAGAAAAATTTATCTCTTATTCCCCTCACCCTTTGAGGCGCTATGCAATTAAAACTTAACAGGCGGGTTGTTTTCGTTTACACTAAAATACGTGAGTAAAGATCGACCCCATGCTATTGATGTAACAATTGACAATGATCAATGGTGCGATCTTGGTCATCTATCAAAAGACTTAGGCCCTGATCAAAAAAAATGGGATGAGGTTGCGTGGACTTCTTTTTTTGAGAGGATTCTGTTAAAAGTCGCCGCTGTCTTAGGGGTAGACAAACCCTTTGGTCTAAGTATTCTTCTGACAGATAATCACCATATCCAAGAGCTCAATCACAATTTTAGAGGTAAGAACAAACCTACAAATGTGTTATCCTTTCCCTCAGGCATTGAACATCCTTCGCCGGATGGATTTTTTTTTTCTAGGAGATGTGGCCTTTGCCCATGACGTTATTGTTGAAGAGTCAAATACTGAGAAAAAAATATTTTTAAATCATATGACACACCTAACGATTCACGGTATCCTTCATCTTCTTGGCTATGATCACGAAATACCAGCCGAGGCTGAGACAATGGAAAACCTTGAAATTCTTATCCTGAGTCATTTTAATATTAGGAACCCGTACACGTAATTTATGAGAACTATGTCCGATACACTATCCCCCCTTTCGCCAAAACCCCATCGCCTGAAAGGAAAAATGCGTCAGCTGTGGCGTAAACTCACCCGTCATGACGATAGCAGCCTTCGTGAAACCCTCGAGGAGCTTATCGAAGAAGTTGACGAGGTTGAACCCTCTATTGAATCGGATGAACGACTTCTGTTAGGCAATGTCCTGAGTCTGAGGGATTTAACCGCCCAGGATGTTATGATTCCACGCGCGGATATTGTGGCCGTTTCGCACACGATTAATGCGCAAGAGCTTATGGCCACAATGACACGCACAGGCCTTTCGAGAGTTCCCGTGTACAAAGATAATCTTGATGAAATTATTGGCATGGTCAGCATGAAAGATATGCTGGCTTGGTGCCAAAATAAATCCACAACGTTTAAAATTCGTCAGATGCTTCGCGAAGTTCTTTTTGTCTCTCCAAGCATGCGCACCCTCGATCTTCTTCTTCAAATGCGCCAAAGCGGTACAAAAATAGCGCTTGTCGTGGATGAATACGGTGGGATTGATGGCCTTGTGACTTTTTCAAATTTGATTGAGGAAATTATCGGCGATATCCAAAATGCGCACGATCAGGGAGAACCGATGAAAATTCAACGCCTTCAGGATGGAAATATTCTTATCGATGCGCGTTATAATCTAGAAGAACTTGAGGAGCAGTTGAACCTTAATTTCGATGTCGCGGATATTACGGACGACGTTGATACAATTGGGGGCCTTGTGAGCTCTCTTGCAGGGCATGTACCTGTTCCAGGGGAACTTGTGCGCCATCCCAACGGTTTTGAATTTGAAGTCATGGATGCAGACCCCAGGCGGATTAAAACCCTTCTTATTCACATTACAAGTCTTAAAAAATAATATTCAGCAGAGAAAAGGCCTTTTGACACGATGACACAGAAAATGAATGTTGCGATTAACGGTTTTGGACGCATAGGCCGTATGGTGCTCAGAGCTTTTCTCGAGCAGGATAGCCTTCCTTTTGAGATTATTGCGATTAATGACCTTACCCCTATTGAGACGAATGCGCACCTTCTTGCGTATGATTCCGTGCATGGCAGGCTGAAGGCCGATATAAAGATTGAGAATGATCACCTCGTGATTCAAAAGGGTTCAAAAACCCACACTATCCATGCGGTAAAAGAAGCAAATCCTAAAAATCTTCCCTGGGCCAAGCATTCAATTGACGTTGTGCTTGAATGCTCTGGCAGGTTTACGGATGGTGAATCTGCAAAAGCACATCTTGAGGCGGGTGCAAAGAAGGTTTTTATCTCTGCCCCTGCAACAAATGTTGATGCCACTATCGTTTTTGGCGTCAATCACACAACACTCAAAGCCTCTGATCGGATTTTCTCAAACGCCTCATGTACCACGAATTGCCTTGCGCCTGTTGCAAAAGTATTGCACGAGCACTTCGGTATCGAGCATGGTTATATGACGACGATTCATGCGTATACAGCCGATCAAAATCTTGTGGATGGCGCCCACAAAGACCTTCAGCGCGCACGGGCAGCCGCGATGTCGCTTATCCCCAGCACAACAGGTGCGGCCAAATCTGTGGGCCTTGTCTTGCCCGATCTTAAGGGAAAACTTGATGGCACATCCATTCGTGTGCCGACACCGAATGTTTCGCTGATTGATTTTAAATTCACGACAAAAAACCCTGTCACAAAGACAGATATTAATGAAGCGATGATAAACGCTGCGAAGGGTCCTTTGAAGGGAATCCTCGCAACCAATAGCCTTCCCCTTGTCTCCATCGATTTTAATAGTGATCCCCACAGTGCCACTTTTGATCTTTCTCAAACACAAACCCTTGGCCATCATTTTGCGCGCATCCTTGCCTGGTATGATAATGAATGGGGCTTTTCAAATCGCATGATTGATGTGCTAAGATACCTTAAGACGTTATAGTTTTTTTTAAATCAAGGAGATTTTCTCATGAGCCGTTTTCAAGGAATTTTTATGAATCTTGGCCTGGGTGTTGCCTTAGCAACGGGTCTTGTCTACTCCAGCATTGTTGTCACAAAATCCATGGAGCGTATGCGCAGCACCATCGAAGTCAAGGGGTATGCAGAGCGCAAAATCAAAGCGGATTATGTCAGCTGGACCATTCAATTTACAGCGCGCAATGCTGACCTGGCCCAAGCTTATAAAACCCTTGAGATCTATAAGGATGAAATTCTTGGATTTTTAAAAGCAGGGGATGTCAAGGATGCTAAGATCGACATCGGTGGGGTTAATAAACAAACACACTACAAAGGCGATGAAAATGGTCGCAGCACCAGTGATATTGGATCCTTTGAACTCACGCAAACAGTGACCATCGCCTCGCCTGACATTGATAAAATCAAAGAGCTTGCGCTTAAGATTAGTGCTCTTGGGGCTAAAGGCATTGAAATTGAACCACGCTCGCCCTCTTATCTTATTGGACGGGAAAAACTTGAGAAAGTTAAGATTGAGCTCCTTGCTGAGGCGACAAAAAGTGCTAAGGAGCGTGCGGATCAATTTACCCTTAATAGCGGCACAAATATTGGTCGCCTCATCAGCGCGCGGCAAGGCGTTTTTCAAGTCACAGGCGAGGATTCGACAGAGGTTGATGACTATGGAACCTATGATACATCCTCCATTGACAAGGTTGTGAAAATCGTTGTGACGCTCTCGTATACAACAGAAAGCTAATCCGTTTAACATAATGGAGTAAGGAATGCAGGGGATTCTTGCCTCTTGGACGAAAATCTTTTAGCATCAGCCATGTTTTAAGCAATAAGGTCTCCTGATTCATGCGTGAATTTTTCTACAAAACTCAAATTGGCCAAAAATTTCTTGACAGGCCGTGGTATGGATACAACGTGTACCAGGCGGCTAAGCTCGCGGAACGCCTTCATATTCCTGAAATTGCGGTGATTGAGTTTGGTGTTGCCACAGGGCGTGGCCTTTTGTGCATTGAAAAGCATGTGGAAGCGATTGAAAAATTTTCCCCTGTAAAATTTCATATTTATGGGTTTGATACAGGCGGCGGTCTTCCCACACTCGAGGGGTATAAAGATCTTGCCCATCATTGGAAAGCAGGCATGTTCACAATGGATGTTGAGGGGCTCCAAAAAAAACTAAAACGCGCAAAACTTATTCTTGGGAATGTGCGCGAAACGGTGCCGCAGTTTTTGTTAAAGCACACTCCACCCCCGATTGCGTGTGTGCTATTTGATGTGGATTTATATTCCTCCACCCGCGATGCATTGGCTCTTTTTCACGAAAATCACTCTGCTTTTTTGCCACGCGTACGCACTTATTTTGATGATATTTTAGGCAATGAACTATCGCTTAATAATGAATTTTTAGGAGAGAAGTGCGCCATTTCTGAATTCAATCACCAACAAGAATCGATTAAAATCGCGCAAGTTGCACACCTTCAGGCGAAAAGCATCCGCTATAAATGGTACAGCAAATGCTATGCTACGCATTTTTTTGAGCATCCACTGTATGAAAAGTATATTGGGCGCTCGTAAACCTTAGGCCCAATAATTAAAAAAATTTTACCCAGCGGCTACAACTTTATCCTTTACGGAAATCCCCGACAAGAGCGGTGACCACGCAGGATCCGAAGCATTGTGGGGTGTTTTAAGACTCACTTTTACAAGCCCCGTCATATCCATACAGCACAGCTGTGAGCGGACATATCCCCCTCGCTGTGGCGCGTGCTCTTTTGTATAGGTAATATAGCGACCATTAGGTGACCAAGCGGCTCCCTCAATTAAATAAGCTTCGTCAATAAGACGTTCATTTGAGCCATCAATGTTCATCACACCCAGATAAAAACGCCCCCCGATTTGCTTACTAAACGCAATCAGATCACCCCTTGGCGACCATACGGGCTGAGAGTATTTTCCAGGCCCCTGACTGATTTGCGTGACACCACTACCGTCCGCGCGCATCATAAACATTTTCTCGAAACCATTACGATCAGAAGTAAAGACGATGTATTGTCCATCCGGCGAATAACACGGCGACGTATCAATACGCGTATGCTGTGTAAGCTGGCGTGTTTCTTTTGTCTGAATATTATAGGTATAGAGGGCTGTAGTTCCATTTTTAGACAAACTCATCACAACCGTCGACCCGTCTGGCGAAAAACGCGGCGCAAAGGTCATGCCCTGGAACTCGCCAAGAAGTTTTGTTTCTTTTGCCCGCACATCCATTAAATAAACGCCTGCACTGTGCTTATTATAACGCAAATACGCAATATGATGGGTCGAGGGTGAAAAACGCGGCGTGAGGACGAGGTTTTTTCCATCCGTCAAATGCACAACATTATGTCCGTCAATATCCATGATGCTGAGGCGTTTTTTCTTGGCTTTACCATAACCTTGCTCATCAATAAAAACAATTTGTGAGTCGAAAAAGCCAGCATCACCTGTGACACGCTCATACACCACATCGGCAATCATATGCGCCAGCTTGCGCCACTTTCCCTCTTCTGCGGAAAGACTAAATCCTTTTAAGAGAATCCCTTTGAGTACATCATAAATTTTAAATTGCACCGTAATTTTTGACCCGCTGTGTTCAACTTTACCAATGAGCAAAATTTGATCATTAATCACACGCCAGTCTGCAAAACGCACATCGTTATGCACAGACACAGGGTCTTGAATAAATCCAGCACGACTCAAAAGCTCAAAGCGCCCGCACATTGCAAGGTCGTCCTCAATCACTTGCGTAATTTTTCGCGCAAATTCACCCTCACCCAGAAAAAGAGGAATGGCAATGGGTGTGGGTTTGATTTGCCCTTTTGTGATTTCGATCACTTCGGGGATGTCGCCGGATGATCCCGCTCCTGGTGCAGCAGGTGCCCCGGGAAGAGTTCCCGTGGGAAGATTCCCAAGAGGTTTAGGAGCCTCCGCAAATGGTGTAGAGGTCACACACGAAAAGGCACCCAAAAAAAGAAAAATTTTAAAAAACATGGGGAAAGAAAAATAATATTTTATCTCTTCTTTTTTAACCCATGCGGGGGGGCTTCGCAACGCTTTTTCATCCTCGTCTCAATGATCAATCAATGTCAAAATCCTCAATTTTGTTATTTTTATCGTAATCGCCTGTTTGAACAAGTTTATACATTTTCTGATAGCTTGTTATCTTTTTCTCCGTCAGATAATTCAAAAACGTCTCAAGGTCCTGTGGCGGAAGCACAAAAAGGAGATAAAGGAATTTATCAAAACTGTAATCCCCGCTATGAAGATTATTATCATCTATGAACGTTGAGCGTCTCTCCTCAAAAACGCTACTCTGTCTGTGGAGGTTTACAGAGGAATCATTTTTTATTTTTTCCCACTCAGTGGTGTTAAAATCTCTGATCGCATCGTCAATACTAATCTTCTTGTTTTCCATATACTCACAGCGATCGACGATCTTTTTGAACAAAGAATCCCACTCTTTTTCAGGGTGAAGCGAAAGAATCCATGTCAGTTTGTCAGCATAGAAATCAGAGCTTTGATCCCCGAGAAGCGAATAAGCATAGTTTTTTTTATTTTCAGAATATTTTTTCCAAAAATCTTTATTATTATCATTTGAATTAAGACGCGGAGGTTTTTTGCTTTTAATAAATTCCTTGGCACCCTCATAATTTTTTAAAAATGTGTCAGGGAGCGGCACACTATTTTTAAAATACTCCCCCCCAATCGAAAGGGTCAATTTTTTTTCAGGCGAGAAGTCACTTATGTACGCAATTGGAAGTTCTTTAAGAATAAAATCCAGTTCGGTCGTATTTTCAGGAATTTCTACTTTTCTACCAACAAACAGCTGACCCGAAGGAAGCGAAAAATATCCATTCCCTAAATCTTCACGGGAAGGTAGTGCGAATGTAAACTCAGCATTTTCCCATTTCTTAATTTCCTTTGATATCTCTTCATCTGAGAGCGTCCTTTCCTTTTTATTTTCAAGACCAATAAAAAGCCCAGGAAATGCCTTCTTAAGCTCATCCTTTGTAAAAGATTTGTTGTTAACCGTAAAAGTTGCGGATGAAGATTCACCAATATCATGAAGTTCTTCATCCGTAGAATTTGATGCAAAGCATATCGAAAAAGCAGTGCTGCCCAAGAGAGCGACGGCGGAGACAATAAGAAAATTGAGTTTCACAAGTATTTACCTTTCGCGATTTATTTATCATTATCACTGTCAAAGGTAAACAAATTCTTAATAAAATAAAAAAGTCAATGGATTATTATGTGTATTATTATTTGAAAGCGACGCCCGTGATCTCATAAGATTTACCACCGCTGGGCGTGCTGACCTCGACGGTATCGCCTTTTTTCTTGCCAATAAGCGCCCGCGCAAGAGGTGCTGTCACCGACAAAAGACCCCGTTTAATATCGGATTCATCACTGCCGACGATTTGATACGTTGCCTCTTCTTCGGTGTCTTCATCAATAAGCGTGACTGTGGCACCAAATTTAATATCTGTTCCAGTGATCGCGGAGACATTAATAATCTCCGCACGGCCAAGTTTGTCCTCCAGCTCTGCGATGCGCCCTTCGATAAATCCCTGACGCTCCTTTGCCGCATGATATTCAGCGTTTTCAGAAAGATCCCCGTGCTCGCGCGCTTCTGCAATAGCTTTGATCACAGAAGGTCTCTCATGAGACTTTAAGTGCTTGAGCTCCTCTTGCAAGCGATCAAAACCAGATGATGTCATGGGAATTTTTTTATCCATTGTGCCGCCCAAAATCAGTATGAAGGTAAATATGTTAAATCGAGTTCCCATTCTTCCACAAAAGCAGAAAAGAATTCAAGATTTTTTGATCAAAAGGCTCTCAAAAACACGAGAACCTTTTTTGTTAGTGGAGGCCGGAGCCGGAATCGAACCGACGTCCAAGGATTTGCAATCCTCTGCATGACCATTCTGCCATCCGGCCAGAAAGCAATAGCGTGCATGTGCATTTTCTCGTATAGTCTTATAAAGGATTTAAGTCAAGCTTTTCATCAAGATGTCTTCTGGTATCGATTTTTATCACATGCGTCAACACATGATCAAAGCACAGCTCCAACCTCAGCATGTGATTGATTCAGTGATTCTCAAAGCCTTTGAAAAGGTTCCCCGCGAACTTTTTCTTGAACCTAAAATGCATTTTCAAAGCTATTATGATACCGACATCGAGATGTCGACAGATCAGCCCAAAAGGTTTCTTATTTCGCCTCGCAAACTATCAAAACTTTTCAATCTTGTTGATTTTTCAACGTCTCCTAAGATTCTTTTGATTGGTTTTGCCACAGGATACAGCCTTGCTCTTGCGTATGAGATGGGGGCGAAAGTCTATGGCATAGAGGAAGATAATCTCCTTTATAGCTTTGCCCAAACAGCCCTTCAAAACTATTTTGATACGTTTTATGGGGTTACTAATTTTGATGAAGAGCTTCTTATTGATCATCACCCCCTAGCAGGAGGGCTCCTAGAGCATAGCCTTTATGATTACATTATCATCGAGGGAGGTATCGAAACTCTTCCCTCGACGCTTTTTGATCAGCTGCGCCCTCAGGGAAAAATCATCGGCATTCATTGTCACCAACATCCGATGGGTGTTTTTTCTGCCACAAAAGAGGGAAAAATGCATATCGATAGCTTTGAAAGCGCTTCGATTCTCAATGGTTTTCACACACAAAGGAGATTTGCACTATGATAGTTTTTCAACACACAGAAATTACTTCTGAAGAATTGTTTGATCTTTTGCAAAAAAACAGTGATGTTGTGCTTATTGATGTGCGCGAAGAAGATGAATTTAATTTGTGTAAAATAAATGGCAGTATTAACCTTCCGTTAAGACATTTGGTGCAAAACTTGCAGAAGATAGAGCAGGAAAAACCTCTTGTGACGATATGCCATCATGGTGTTCGAAGTATGCAAGCAGCGATTTTGCTCAAAGAATATGGGTTTAATAATGTTGCAAGTCTTAAAGGGGGACTTGATAACTGGGCAACAACAGTTGATTTAACGATGCCACGCTATTAGGAAAGAACAGATAAAAATGACACTCAAAAAAATATCCATCCTTATGCTAACAACCGCTATAACCTCCGGTGCGTGTTATGCTGCAGCAGCTCCAGCAAAGACGGCAACAGCAGCACCTTCTGCTAAAAACACAACGGTTGTGAAAAAAAATGATACAGGTGTCGATACTATTTTTTCGGCTCTTGAGTCTGCCTATCAAAATAACCCAGAGCTTGCGGCTGAAATCACAAAAGTGAACCAAGCCGACGAGGGAATGGTCCAGGCAAAGGCTGGTTACCGTCCAAAAGTCGATGGTACCGTAAGCGTGGGCGCCACCAATACAATTAATGGCGGCGAGCTTAAGAGTATTGGCTTTAATACTATCGCGGAACAACAAAGTGTGCCCACAACATCAGCGGGCATCAACGTATCACAAAATCTTTATCAAGGTGGCGCAACGATTGCCTCTGTAAAGGGCGCAGAGCACCGCATCAAAGGCGAAAGAGCCCGTCTTTTGATTTTAGAACAAAACATCTTTATTCAGGTTATTCAGGTTATCTTAGATATTATTCTAAAAGAATCTGAAATTGATCTCTATGAAGGAAATTTAAAATTGCTCCAACAAACCCTTGATGCAACGAATGCAAAATTTGCTGTTGGTGAAGAAACCCGTACGTCTGTTGCGGAATCAGAAGCTCAGCTTGCTGATGGCGCAGCCCAACTTGAGACAGCACGTTCAGAACTTGAGGGGCTTCGTGCAACTTTTGCAAAACTCACAGGGCGTCAAGCTAAAAAACTCATTAAGCCTGATGTTTCAAAAGATATTCCAAAAACTCTCGAGCAAGCGATTCAATTTGCCACAGAAAATAATCCAACAGTCATTGCTGCAAAATTTGATGAAGCTTTTGCGCGTTATGAGGTTGATCGCATCGGTGCTGGGCTTCTTCCCTCAATTGACCTAAAAGCCAGTAGTACTTTTACTGCATCTACGGATCGTACGCGCTTTTCTGTTAGAGATAGGATCGTTAGTGGGGGAGATACAAATACAAACCTCAATGCCTCTATCACCATGACAGTACCTCTTTATGAGCAAGGGGCTGTACGTTCACAAAAACGTAGTGCGCACGAAGCTGCTGCAGGGGCGCGTATTTCCATTGAGACACAGCGCAGGCTTGTTGTCGAAAAACTTGTTTCTTCTTGGCAAAACTACTTAGCCGCACGGATTAATATTGAGAACTTTAAAAAACAAGTCCAAGCAAGCGAAGTTCGTCTCGATGGCACACGTCAGGAAATGCAGGTTGGAACACGCGTTCTTTTGGATGTATTAAACGCCCAAAGAGATCTTTTAAGTTCGCAGCTTAATCTTGTCCGCGCTGAACGTGGTTACCTTTTTGAGGCCTTTAATGTGATTGCAACTATGGGCGGTTTAACAGCTAAACGCATGAAGTTAAAAGTTAATTACTATAATCCTGGCCTGCATTATAATGAGACTAAGGGAAAAATATAAAAAGTTTTATAGGATAACCATATGATGACAAATCGCAAAGAAAATGATCAGGAGATGTCCATGGAAGAGATCTTAGCCTCCATTCGCAAGTATGTCACAGATGATGACAGACCTAAGTATCAAACCTCAACAATCTCGGATATAGAGGAGGAACCCCTTGATCTGCGTCTTGTTAGCCCCCCCCAAGAAACGGCAACGCGGCCAGAGCCAGCAGCGTATACACCGCCCCCACCTCCGACACAAGAGCATTCAGAACCTCTTGAAACGCATCCGCTATCCTCACCCGCAAACGCTCAAAAACCAGCACAACAGCCCATCAACGGTATCAATGGATTAACTTCCCCTGAAGCGATGACTGCGTCTGCGCACGCGTTATCTCAACTGAGAGAGACGATACAGTCTGCGCAAAAGCAAGAAGAAACGCCAGCAGCTTCCCCTGCAATGCAAAATACATCTTTAGAAGCTATTGCGATGCAAGCCATGGGGCCCTATCTCAAACAATGGCTTGATACCAACCTTTCTTTGGTCGTAGAGCGCCTTGTAGAAAAAGAAATAAAACGAATTACAGAGGAATTTTTGAAAAAATAGTTTTAAATTTTTTTTAAAAATATTAACAAAAAATTAACTTTTGCAAGCTAAATTAGAACGTGTAGAAGACTACTATTAACGGAGACTACCATGTTAAAATTACTACTCGCAGCATTCCTCATGTTCGGTGTTGCTCACATTATTCCCTCCCAAGCAGCTGCTCCCGCAGTCGTGAAAGATAAGAAAGCAAAGAAAGAAGAGAAGAAAAAGATGAAAAAGGAAAAGAAAGAAGCGATACTAAAGAAAAAACAAGAAGCAGCAAAAGCTTCATTCAATAAAAAACAAGCCAAACCTATGGCAGTAGCTAAATAATTATACACTGAGAAATCCCCTCTAGAGTATACCTACAGGGGATTTTTATGTCCTAGTGCCCTGTGAGAAAAAGAATGTGTTTGAGCGTGAATTGATAGGGCGGCAAGAGAATTTCCCGTAAAATTTCGATGGGATGCCCCAAAAGTTGTTGCGTCAGAAGCGGCATCAAAATACATCCGATTAAAAGAAGAAACGTATAAGGCTCCAGCGCCTCCATAGGCTTTTGAAGAAAACGTGGGAGAGCCGCATGCAACACACGCCCGCCATCCAGCGGCAACAGGGGGAGCATATTAAAAATAGCAAGCATAATATTAATCTGAACGGAATGCACTAAAATATCATTTCCAAGTGTCACAGCCTGACCATTAATATGCAGAAAAAGGGCTGAAAAAAAAGCAAGGCTGAGGTTAATAAAAGGCCCCGCCCCTGCGACCAAAGCTGTGCCAAGGCGTCCCCAGCGCAGCCTTGAAAAATCCACAGGTACAGGCTTCGCATACCCAAATAAAAAAGGAACCCCTGCCACTAAAAGAGATCCTGGCAATAAAATCGTTCCAATAGGATCAATATGTTTGATGGGATTAAGCGTCATGCGCCCCGCACGCTTAGCTGTCCTGTCCCCAAGCATGAAAGCCACAAGTCCGTGCCCCGCTTCGTGCAGAGTAATGGCTAAAACAAGGGCAATTCCAATACCTAAAAACCCAATTATTGTCATGAACACCCCACGAAGAGATTTGTACGGATCAATTTATTTCGTAACCATTATGTCACGGCCGACATCAAATGTCACGCGATCAAAGACCATGCCCCCTTAAGAAAAAGCGGAGGACCATCGTTTTAAAATATTGATTAAAAACTAATTACGCTTTAGAAGAGGGGCATTTTCAGACAACGTCATCGCTTTTTTAAGGTTTGCCTCCAGCTCAACAATGTCCACCATATCATATATTTTTTGTGGGACACTGTCCGAAAGCCGCTCCACCGACTCATCACTCAATTCTGGCACAACAGACGCGACGTCAAGCATTTCTGAAAAATCGCCATTACAGTGGAGCACAGCGTCGCATCCAGCCTCAATAGCATACCTCACACGCTCCATCATCGGTCCGTGAAGTGCATTCATGGTAAGGCAATCGCTCACAAGAAATCCCTGAAAATCCATGGCACCACGGATAATATTATCAATCACTTTGGATGAAAATGTCGCAGGATAGTAATCATCAATCGCGGTATAGACAGCATGAGCTGTCATCCCCCAAGGCTCCGCACAAAGCGTTTGATGCAGCGTCGCAAGAACTTGCTTAAAACAATCAAAATCACTATCAAAAAGATCTTGCTTTGAGGTCTTTATCACCGGAAGCTTTTCATGGCTATCCACCATTGCTCGCCCATGTCCTGGAAAATGTTTGAGAACAGGCGTTATGCCCATATGCTGAAGGCCTTGAATAACTGCAACACAAAGGGCAGCTGTCACATCGACATAACTACTAAAAGCACGATCACTGATAACTGGATGCGCCCCTAAAAAAGGAACATCGGCAAGGGGGGCGCAATTCACATTAATTCCCAGAGCATTCAGATCACTTGCGATTAAAAGAGCATTACTGTAGGCCGCTTGATATGCTGTGTCGGGATCATTTTCATAGAGATCTCCAAAGAGTGATGCCTTTGGAGGCACGCGCCAATAGTTTCCTGGGAGTCTCGAAATGCGTCCGCCCTCTTGATCCATCAAAATACGCACATCCCCACGCCCAACACATTCCTTAAGGCTTGTCACAAGATTTTTAAGCTGAACAGGCGTTTGGCAATTACGTTCAAAAAGAATAAAACCAAGCGGTTGAACCCTTTCAAAAAAAGATTTTTCGCTATCTGTGAGTATCGTCCCTGAACATCCAAATATAACAGCTTTGACCATGATTTCCCCTATTGTTTGTGATAAGACCCCACACCGAGTGTTTTACAAAATGTTTTTGCAGCTTCCTCGCCTTGCAATCCTAAGGCATAGACAACAAAAAAAGCTTTGCCATTCGTTGTCTCTTTGACAATCGCTTTGTTCAGATTTTTAAAAGAATCTTTATATTTCGCCTTGAGACGATCAAATTCCCTCTCAGCCGCCGGTTTTGTTTCAAGAGATCCAAGTTTCACTTTATAAAACTGAGGCATACCCATTACATTATTTTTAGATATACCTTGAGACTGTGCTGATGACGCCGGAACAGATCCTGGTAAAAATCCCGTGGGAAGATCATTTGAACCGTGCGATACCATTTCTTGTCGAGGATCCTGCCTTGGCGCAGAACTTGCTGAAGGAAACGACTGGGACTGGGACTGCGGCAGTTGTGAGTGATATTTTTGTTGACCTTGACGCAACGGAGCTTGCTGTTGTTGAGAATAAGAAGGCGCTTGCGACAAAGAAGGATTGGCACCTGTAAGATTACCCTGCATAGGTTGATCTGACACAGGCATCTCCTGATTATCTGGATAATACCCTTCTTCATCGCCTAAAGCATCGGGAGAATATTGAGGCTGAGCATGAGGAGGCGCTCCCGCCCCACCTTGCGGCCCCTGTGGCTGCGGATAAGGTTGTTGAGGATAATCCCCTTGTTGGCCTTGATGATAGGGCTCCTGAGGATACTGATTTTGGGGATTTTGAGGTCCCTGATAAACATACCCTTGAGGCCCCTGCTGCTGCCTATCGGTTAAGGGTTGTTGCTGAGGAGGGTAAGCGTTAGCCCCCTCCATCAAAGGCTGCTGTGGCCCTTGACCAGAATTCCCTTGAGGATAATCACCCTGAGCAGGTTGATACTGAGGAGGATAGGGTTGCTGAGGGGGCTGCGCAGGATAATTGCTTTGGGCATACCCTCCTTGCTGAGCGCCTTGAGGAGGATAGTGGCCCTGACTCTGATCATACTGCCCCTGATACGGTTGCGGTTGCTGAGGGTAAACAGGCTGTTGCTGCATCGGTTGCTCTGGTGGGGGCAAAAGCCTCTCAACAGGCGCATTATCATTCATATTTCCTTCATTCCCAAGGCGCCCATAAACGAGTTTATCTTGGTGGGGAAAAATAACGCCCCCCGGTTGATCAGGCCTTACCTTAAAAGGCTGAGGATCTGCTTGGATATGAGGAATTGTTGTGGACACAGTTTGTGTCGACCACCGAAAAACAAGCCACGCAAGGGCGGCAAAAATAATCAAAATACCCAGTGTTAAAATAAAACGAAGCGGCGGTGATTCAGACTCGTCGCTTTCTTCCTCGCCAGGATAACGCTCTTCTGGAGGTGAATGGGGGTCCCAAAACCGAAGATCTTTTAAATCGAGATTATTCGCATAACTTCCCGGATGATTCGCAGCCGATGCATTAAAAAAAGCAGGGTGCCCTTGGGGGGACATATCCTGTGACGGGTGATGAGATCCCGCAAAAAGAGGCTCTTGGACACGGGGTTGCGCACGCTCTGAGACACGATGATCACTCATACGATAGTCACTCATGCGTTGCTGTGCCAAGGATTCTGCAAACAAATTTTGCTGAGGTTGGGCCTGTTGGTGAGAAGACTGCGTGTGTTGTTGATGTTGTTGATAATGTGGATGAGGCGCAGGTGCCTGTAAAAAAGCAGAGGAGCGTTGATCACTCTCTCTTTGCGGTCCATAAAAAGAAGGATCTGAACGACCTTGATCGTCTGCCCCCATCATTGCACGAGGCTCGTGGGACGGTGCAGCAGGCCTTTGCTGCTGTCTTTCCATATAATGAGGGTGAGGTTGCTGTGGATGCGCATGATGAGCAGAAGATGGATGGGATGTGCTGCTCAAATGAGGATGCGGCTCTGTGTCGTAGTCACCTCGACCATAGCCACCTTGTGAGGAAAGGCGCGGCTCGTCGTAATGACCTCCATCATAATAAGCCTGTCCCCCTTTTTTAGCCGGTTTTTTAAAAAAACGAAGCAATCCCATCAGCGCATCTCCTGAACAGGCTCAATTTTATAAATTTTCAGCGTCGCCGCTATAATCTGCTGTGTCGCCTTTAGCAACGCGAGTCGCGCCATCGATTCCCCTTCATTCGTATCATCAATAAATCGCAATTGAGCGTTTTCCTTGCCTTTATTCCAAAGACCATGAAAACAGGATGCCACATCATAGAGGTAATATGCAAGACGATGCGGTTCACGGAGTTTTGCAGCCACCTCCACTGTTTTTGGATAATGCGCAAGGATTTTAATAAGATCGAGCTCTGCAGAATCTTTTAGAGAGCTGAGATCCGCCTTGGCAATATTTTTCTCAAAATCAGGCCAAAGTGTTTGAGCGTGACGCATCACAGAGCATATGCGTGCATGAGCGTATTGAACATAGAAAATAGGATTGTCCTTTGATTGCTCGAGGGCTTTTGCAAAATCAAAATCAATCACACTGTTGTGATGACGGGTAAGCATCATAAAACGCACAACATCCCGCCCTACTTTTTCCAAAAGATCTTGAAGGCTGAGAAAGGTCCCAGCGCGTTTTGACATTTTAACAGGCACACCGTTTTCGAGAAAGTTCACCACATTATAATTGCAGATTTGAAGCGTCGCCCCCCCCTTTGTTATCGCTTTTACCGCCGCTGTAATACGGGAAAAATAACCGATGTGATCAACGCCCAGCACATCAATCAAATCCTTATACCCACGCTGCACCTTATCAAAATGATAGGCAATATCGGGCGCAAAATAAGACCATGATCCGTCAGATTTTTTTAAAGGACGATCAATCGTATCCCCATATTTTGTGGATCTAAAAAGCGTTTGAGGTTTAGCTTCAAAATCCTCTACGACGAGGCCCTTGGGCGCATCAATCGTCCCAACGTAAACATCACCTTGAGCTTCGAGAAGCGCCAAAACCTTATCAATTTTGCCTGCCTTCGCAATCGCTGCTTCGGAGGTATACGTGTCCATCATAACCCCTAAATCTTCTAAATCGCGCTTTATCCCCTTCATCGCCTCGGCCACAGAGAAAATACGAATCGTCTCAAGCCATGCACTTTCAGGTTGATCCAGATACGCATCTCCTTTCTCATCCATGAGTTTTTGAGCCATATCAATCACATACTCGCCAGGGTAGAGCCCCTCAAAAGCAGACTCTGGAATATCCACACCAAAAAGTTGTTGATAACGCAAATGCACAGAGCGCGCGAGAATATTCACCTGACCTCCCGCATCGTTAATATAACACTCACGGTGCACGTCGTACCCAACGGCCTCCAACACTGAGGCAATCGTATCGCCCACAACAGCATTACGGCTGTGGCCTGTGTGCATAGGACCTGTGGGATTTGGAGAAACAAACTCAATGTGAACCTTTTGAGCACGACCAAAAGCCTCGGGACCATAAGCATTCCCTTGCGCGAGAATAAGCGCTAAATGTTCCTGCCAAAAAAACATCGGCAGCTTGATATTAATAAACCCTGGGCCCGCAAGGCTTATGTCTGTTCCTTTGGGAAAAACACTCTGAAGAACGGGGATAAGATTTTCTGCAATCACAAGACTTTTCTGACCTATTTGCTTTGCTAAAACAAGCGCAGCATTGGTTGAGATATCACCGTGGCTCGGATCTTTAGGGGCTTCAAGTGTGAGTTTGCTCAAATCCAGATCAGACGGCCACGCGAGATCTTGAGCATTTTCAAGGATTGCTTTTTTGATGAGTGAATAAAAATGATTAAAAAAATTCATAGGAATCAAAGAGGATTTTATTTTTTAAGTATCTTTAGACATTAGCGAAATTAGCTTTAAAACGCACGGATAAATTAATTGAAGCCCAGACATAACCCCCTCAATATTTTCCTCAGCAAATGGCTTTGAGATTTTTTTATGGACAAGCGAACTAAAATTTCATAGGTTGTTTTTGAAAGTTTGAAATATTCAACTGTTTCCATGCTCATCTTTTTCTCTCATTCGATCCATTTGAATAGACGAGAACTTTATTCTTCTTTTTTCACCCCTCTTTTTTCTATTAGCAAGAAAAAATCGAGTCAATTCACTCACCATTATTATCAACTTATCAAACGTAGGGAATCCTAATGCCTTCGAATACAGCGCCGAACCAAAATTCTTTGGATGAGAAAAAAAATGATGCCATCCCCTTTGGTGTGTGGATCATCGGTTGGATGATGCTTCTTATCAATTTGTCTTTTGTGATGATGTACAGTCTTTCCGCTGTTTACCTTAAAACTGTTGTCGGTGTCAGCACGGGTTGGATTGGACTTCTTGAGGGTATGGTCGAAGCAGCTTCTTATGCAGCCAAACTTCTTTCAGGCGTTGTCTCAGACTATTTACGCAAACGCAAAATTATTATGTTCCTCGGCTATGTGATGATGGTGCTCTCACGGCCCATTTTGGCCATCTCTAGCAGCTTTGGTGTTGTTTTTCTTGCACGTATGATGGAGCGTGTCGGTAACGGTGTTCAGGCCACACCCCGCGACGCTCTCGTGGGCGATATTGCCCCCTCACACAGGCGCGGCGCATGTTTCGGACTCAAGCGCAGTCTCGGTACCGCAGGATCATTCTTAGGTGGCATCGTTGCGATGTTTATCATGTATCTCACAGCGAATGACTTTCAAATGGTGTTTTGGATTGCAACGGTCCCAGCTGTTTTGGCGCTCCTTATTCTTATTCTTGGCGTCAAAGAGCCCAAGCATCACGAGCACCCGCTAAAACTTGATCCAACATCCGAAGTCAAACCAACCCGTCAGCCTATTAAATTTTCAGATTTACCCAAGCTTGGTAAAAACTATTGGATGCTGATGATTGTTGTTTTTATGTTTATGCTGGCGCGCTTTAGTGAAACACTTTTGATGCTGCATGCGAACCAAAATTTTGGCCTCGCGGAGACGTACGTGCCACTAATTATGATGCTTTATAATGCGACCTACTCCCTCTCCTCTTACCCTATTGCGGCTATGTCAGATCGTATGAACCGTTATGTGTTCTTAGCCTTTGGGATCATTGTTCTGGTTCTTTCGGACATTGTGCTTTTCACGGCACCGAATCTTCCTATTATGCTTATGGGCGTTGCCTTATGGGGGCTGCAAATTGGTATTGCACAAAGTATTTCTGTGGCGCTTATTATTGATATTGTCCCCGCACACCTCCGCGGTACAGCTCTTGGCTTTTATTATCTTATCTCAGCCATTGCCTCTGTGATCGCAGGTGCTGGTGCGGGTAGTATTGCCCAAGTTTACGGTGAAGGTGCTTCCTTCTTTGTGAGTGCACTTGTTGCTGTAAGTGCGGTTCTCATTCTCCTTGCCTTTATGCCCACATCAAAACGCAACCGTCGCAAGGCCAAAAAGGAAAATGCTTAACACATAGTGTCAATCGAGGTAAAAGAAAAGAGGCATCCATGACCGAGACAATCACTCCTAACCCCCACGTACTTTATCCGATTGAAGGGGTGACGCGAACGGTTTACCTAAAGAATATTATTAAAAATCCTAATATCAGTGTGGGTGACTATACCTATTATGATGATCCAGAGGATGTCTATCATTTTGAGAAAAATGTGTTGTATCACTTTGATTTTATTGGGGATAGGCTTGTGATTGGAAAGTTCTGTCAAATTGCGACGGGTGTAACCTTTATCATGAATGGTGGAAATCACGCGATGGATGGTTTTTCCACGTACCCTTTTAAAGTTTTTAGTCCCGCTTGGAAGGATGCTTCTCTTAATCCTATTAGTAAAGGAGACACATCTATTGGGCACGATGTGTGGATAGGGAATAGAGCCACGATTATGCCAGGTGTCACCGTCGGGCATGGCGCCATTATCGGCGCGAATAGCCTCGTTACAAAGAACATAGAGCCCTATACAATAGTTGGTGGCAACCCGGCGGTTTCCTTAAAGAAAAGATTTGATGAGGACACAATCGCGTTCCTTTTAGATCTGTGCTGGTGGGATTGGCCGATTGAAAAAATCACCAAACATGTCAAGGCCATCACAACGGGCGACTGCAACACCCTTTCTAAATTAGCCTAATTTAGCTTAGATTAGTTTTTCTTACGAAAAGCATCAAAGCTAATGACATTTCCCTCAACGGCATCTGCGGGAATTTCAAATTTATTTTTCTTGGGCTCTTTTTCGCCCTTAGAAGTTTTTTTTGTAAAACTTTTAAGCTCAGCTTTTACTGGTTGTGATGGGAGGCTTGGCGTAAACTGCAAACCGAATTTTGCCGATGGATCCACAAAACTTGTCATGGCATCAAAGGGAATTACAAGGCGCTCATGAAGATTGTTAAAACTGAGCGTAATCTCAAAACGATCATCAAATAAATCGAGATCCCAAAACTCATATTGCACGACAATTGTAATGCTTTCAGGGTACTGTTCGCGCAAATAATCTGGAAGCTCAACACCCGGGTGATCCGTATTATAGGTAATGTAAAAATGATGATTGCCCGGAAGGCCCTTCTCTGACGCTTCTTGCAAAAGGTCGCGCACCACGTTAATGAGAGCCTTTTGAACGCGATCTTCGTAATTAATAGTTTTGCTCATGTTTTATCATACCTTGTCATAAGATCTACCCCATCAAAGCGGGGGGCATTCTGTTGCCCGGGGCCCCCCTAACCGCGTAAGTTAAGCAACTATAGCGTCGACTTGCTAAGCTTAAGCTGCTTTAACTGCAAACCCTTGTGTATTTGCAATTTTACCAAAAGCAATTACATCAAATTTGTTTACAGTCTTGAATGAAGTTTTACCTTCAACCAAGGTAGTTGTTGCTTTCGCACCAACTACTTTTTCCTTACGTGTGCTAACTAATGTTGCACCTATTTTATTTAGTCCGATAACGACGGTACCATGCCGGATGAAAGGATTATCTTTATTACGCACGTCGATCCTGTTTCGTCCCCATAAAATTTCCATGGTGGAGACGCCGGGTACCGCCCCCGGGTCCGCAACGCCTATTCCACAAGCCGTTTATCATCATAGTCAGGTTCCCCTGACACCTATAATGTAGTACCTTTCGCTTTTATTTTAAAGGGGGATTGATTATTATAATGAAAATATTTTTCAAAAATGAGCTTTTTCAATGACAGCCCTTCCCCAAGAAAATGATTATGTAACAACCCTGCGTGCGACATCCAATGAGCTTGAAAAGATTCTTTATCAAGCTTTCCCTGTCCTCGATCATGGGTTTATTCGCGTCGTTGATTATATGGGCGATGATGCTGCTGTTGTTCAAGCCGCACGCGTATCTTATGGCAAAGGAACAAAGCGGAAAAGCGAGGATCAAGGGCTGATTAATTATCTTCTCCGTCATCGTCATACAACGCCTTTTGAAATGTGTGAAATTAAGTTTCATGTCAAGATGCCTATTTTTGTGGCACGCCAATGGCTCCGTCATCGCACAGCCAGCGTAAATGAATATTCTGGGCGTTATTCGATTATGGATAAAGAATTTTATATCCCAGCGCCAGAACATATTGCGGCCCAATCACTATCCAACAATCAAGGACGCGGTGATATTCTTGAAGGGCGCGACGCTGCACGTGTGCTGGAGTACCTCAAGCATGACGCGCTTTTGACCTATAAACACTATCAAGAGCTCATTAATTTTGATGATGAGGGCAACATCATTGACGAGGACAGACCAAGCCTTGCCCGAGAACTTGCACGGATGAATTTGCCTGTTAACTTTTATACACAGTTTTATTGGAAAATTGATCTTCATAATTTTATGCACTTCCTCAGCCTGCGCGCGGATAGCCATGCTCAATATGAAATTCGTGTGTACGCAGAAAAAATGCTTGAGATCCTCAAAGCGTGGATGCCCATGACGCACCATGCCTTTATGGAGTATAAAATGGGCGCGACCCATCTTTCAAAAACAGCAACAGATATTATCAGGCGTCGTCTGAAAGGTGAAGCGATCGATGCAAAGTCCTCGGGCCTTAGCGCACGCGAGTGGGGCGAGCTCGTCACTCTTTTTCCAGAGGTAGGGGCGTAAAATCCCCCTGCCCTTAAAAAATTTTTCCCCCTGTCGCCCCCATAAGGAGATTTTTATGCGTAAATTAATAAAAATAATAATAAGTTTAAGTTTATTTTTTGGAATCATAGCCAGCATACACAACACACCAGTCCATGCATCAGAAGAAGGAAAAAAGAATCAGGAAATTTCTTCTGAAAACAAATACTATAAAAGTTTACACAAAACCCTGATAAAACAATTTCGAAAGAAACTCATTAATCTTGATAATTCTTTTTCAAAAGAGGATAAGAAAGCTTTCTATAAAGTTATTAATGATAAAAAACACAAAAAATTAGAAGAAAAATTTATAAAAATAAATGAAAAATACATGAAAAATCCTAAAAAGGATCAGAAGAAATTAGAGAAAGAGCATGTTTATCAGGAATACGTTAATAATATTCTGAAAAAACACAATATTAATCAAAATGATTTTGATGAAATTAATTACTTGTATTATATGACGAAAATAATTGCCACTACAGTTATAGATAATCTCATAAACCCTTACGTTGATGAAATCATTAAAACTTACGCCGATACATTAGATGAAAAAGATCCCCTCAAAATGTATATAAAAAATGTCTACATTGCAGATGAAAAAATTAAAAAAAAGACCGAGGTTGAAGAACTTTTTAACCAGTATACAAACCTGATGAAAAAAACATCTCCCAAAAAAAGAAAATTAGAGGATTGGGAAAATATAGGTAAGTTAATGGTAAAATTTCATTTTACGTATGACAACATCTTTAATAATAAATTCTTAATAAAAATTTATAAAAAACAAGGCCTTACGATTTCGACAAATGAGATTGAAAAGCTCAGTAAAAAATTTTGGAAGATACATCTAAAAAAAGAAAAAGAGATTGTTAATAACGAAAAGCTTTATCTTTCAATTATGAATGACGTAGAAAAAGAACTTGGCCTTGATTAGAATTTTGTGAGGGCGCGGTGCAGTATCCCCCGTACGCTCTTGACACGACAGAACCTTATGAAATAATAGTCGTGAGTACTCTCATACATAGAAAAGCTCTATCTTATGCAAAAAATATATAAAATTCTCCTGACCTTGTTTTTTGTTCAATCCTCGGCACAGTGTCTGGCCAGAGAATACGAGGAAAAAGAGCTCAATACCGATGAGATCATTACTTTCGAGAGTGGATTTAACCTTAAGGAATTAAAGCTCAAGGAACAACAAGAACAATTTAAAAACATTCAAACCCCAGAAGAATTTGAGGTGTATATGAATGATTACTTTCCGGGGAAAACAATTATCAGCAAGGCCCTTATTACGGAAACAAAACAAGCCCTTGGGTGGCCTGTAGAGAATACAGATAAAACCTATGAACGGCAGCGACTGATTGGGTATGAATACCTCGCCTCTGTTGTTGAAAAAAATACATTTCTAACACTTGTGGATACTTTTCTTGGGGCGAGTCAAAAAGATTTGGAAAACTATTTTCGTGAAGGTGCTAAAGAAGATGAGGTGAATAAAATTCGCTTTGTGATGCTTGTGATGGAATCCTACACAAAAAACAGTAAAAATGACGAAATTACACATTTTTCATCGCATTTGAAGGATATTTTTAAAAGTGAGCTTGAGCAAAAAAAGAAAAAAGATAAGGAGATAGAAAATTTTCAACAACGTGGGCTTTTGAAAAACGATTCCTCTTTTAAATGTTTTGATTTAATTTTCACAAAGATGCCATCGCTTTTCATGAAAAATTATCCAACCTATACAGAAAAAGAATTAGAGATAAGCCTTACCCTAAGTTTTATTGATTCTCTTATTGTTGAAAAATTAAAAAAAGAGTGAAACCACCTCGCAAACCTCCTGCAAAAAATACGTTATCCTCTGATGATAAAAAACTGTGGGAGGCCTTTAAACGCGCCGAGGATATAACGCCTCTTGTGCATTCAGACAAAGTCGTGCCGACCCTCCCCTCGCCCCTTCCTGCTTTTTATCAAAAACGCGCAGCAGACTGGACTGAAGAACCTTTTTTTAAGCGCCCTCAACGTGATTTTGACGCGCGCATTGATCTCCATGGTTTAACAGAAGACAAAGCCTATGAACGCCTTTGTGTCTTTTTAGAAAAAAAACAACAGCAAGGTGCCAGGCGTGTTCTTGTGATTACGGGAAAAAGCGGTATTTTATCAGAAATTGTTCCAAAATGGCTTTTAGCAATGCCCTTTGTGATGGATATTGAGCCCTCAAAAGCGATTCATGGCGGCAAAGGAGCCCTCTATATCACGTTAAAAAAACGCATCATCGATTAACTTTTTTTTTACTCTTTTCCCCTAACATCATCTTAAAAGGTAGAGATATGTTGGCTTTGATGATTTCTTTTTTTCTTACACTTATTTTATCCGTTATGCCTCTGTCAACAAGCGACGCTGGAAATTACGGGAAATATAAATCGTATGATAAGCATGAAAAAAAAGAGGATAAAGAGGAACTCAAAGAACGCTATGAAGAATCTTATAAAAAAGCTCTTTTAAAGCTGCTTGAGCACCTCCATCATATGTCCAAAATGCCTTCTGGCTGTTGGATTTCTAAGGAATGCTATGGCCCTTATAAAGACATCTTTGAGAATGTTTACCGTGACTATCCCGATCACAACCGCTATCATACGGATCCCGTGGACGAGCGCATCCGTCGCCATATCGTCAAATTACGCGACGAGAGTATTCGATTGATCAAAGATTATTCTTTTCCTTTTTCAACGTATCTTCTTGGGACACTTCCAGAAGAAGCCGTAGAAGCTCTTGTGGAGGGAAAGTTTTTCACGCTGCCAACGCTTGAAGAACTTAAAAAGCTCCCTGCAGGTGCGCTTAACGAAAAAGATCTTGCGATTCTTTTTTATCAATATGCCCTTAAAATTCAAAATAGCCTGAAAAGTGATGGCGTTTATGGCGTAAAAGAATTCTTCAATGCTATGGAAAAAGTGATAAATGCCCTTCCCAAAGGTTATCGCCGGGAATCCCTTGATGACTCCTTAGATCACCTAAAAAAACTTATCAGTCATCATGATTTTAGCCGCGCCATTGCACGCATGATTACCGAGGAGCTCAAACGCATTGACCCTGAAGAGGCTTCTCAGCAAAAACTCCCTGAAACGGCCAGTTACAGGACTTTCAAAAAACTTAAAGATCTCCAAAAACAGATTATGGAAGCTAAAAAAACCTATACAAGCGATCCGTTCAAAGAGGATGTGCGCGAGAAAAAAAAGGATGAGACCTTCAAAAAATTTTATGAAATGGTGTATAAAACCCCTGACTCAAAGGGGCATGATGATGAAAAATATTGGCTGCGTGTTTTGCTCGAGGCCTTTAAAAAACTTCCTGAAAATAACGCGCTGCGTCAATCGATCTCGTCCTCTGACTTTATCAATTCCCTTAAGGAATACCTTCATCATGGCCGCTATCCAAATGTAGGATTCTCTATCTATGAAAATCTTTCGCCTGAGTGGCAAGATAAAATTAAAAACGGTGAACGTTTGAACGAAAATGTAAGTGATAGTGAGCTTAAAACGGCTATTGAAAATAAAAAACTCACACTCACCCACATGGCCGTGATCTGCCTTGAGAAGATTCAAAAAATTAAAAAAGAGGGCTCTGTTGAAAAATATAAAAAGGCTGTGCAGCACACAATTGAAAAAATAACAGATCGTTTTGATAAGGTTTTAAGATCGATTAACAAGGATAAAACCAACACTGAATCAACAAAACTCCACCACCTTATTGAGAATGCCTTGAAGGAGTCAGAAGAGGATATCTCCATCAAAAGCCTTGTCCTTGAGTGGCTCTATGAACAAATCCATGATAAAGAGGCGCTTACGTTTGATGCTAAAAAAGGACAAATTGTAGAATTTTCCGAACAGACCTCAAAGGGGAAAAAACATAAAAAACAACCTCATTGGCCCCATGAACATAAAAAAGCAGCGGAAATAATGGCTTTTGAAAAAATGATGGCTAAACCTGTCGGTGGACGCACGCACTACGCGGATAATGATATAATTTTTGCTGGAAATCCCTCAAAGGATAAGGATAAAAATAAAGAAAAGAAAGAACAAAAACCTGAAAAAGAATTTGCCACTAATCTGCTCAAAAAAACAGAAGGCCTTCTCGGAGGGTTCCTCGATAATGTTTTTAAGCAAGTGGGCGCAGGTAAATAAACTTGAATGATGTGTAAGATCTGTGCGACAAAGAAAAGAGAGACCCACAAGAGGGACTGCGACCGATGAGTGTAGCGACAAATTATTTTCCTATTTTCCTTTTTCTCATGATCAGTTTTGGTTTATCTGTTTTTTTGATTGCCCTTTCTTTTTTACGCAGCAAACGCAAGGGATATGCCGAAAAACTCTCGCCTTATGAGTGTGGATTCGATACGTTCGACGCCCCTCCAACAAACGCCCGCGCCCCCTTCGATGCACGTTTTTACCTTGTGGCCATCCTTTTTATTATTTTTGACCTCGAGATCGCTTTTCTTTTTCCTTTTGCAGTCAGCCTCCCCTCCATTGGGCTTTTTGGCTTTTTATCCATGATGTTTTTTCTGTTTGTGCTTACCGTTGGCTTTATTTATGAGTGGAAAAAAGGTGCACTTGATTGGCACTAGAATAATAAAACACAAAGGACATTGAGCTAAAAGCCCTAGTTTTAACACAGATGGCTAAGATTTTTTAATGGGGAGCGAAAACCAAAAAACGCTTCCCTGCCCCATTTTACTCTCGCACCCAATTTTTCCCAGAAGGAGTTTCACTAAATTTTTCGCAATACTCAGGCCAAGCCCCTGCCCCCTTGAATCCGCATTGAGCGCCTCTGCTGAGAAAGAATCACTCAAAAGTGTCTCTTGAATAGCCTCTGGAATCCCAAGACCTGTGTCAATGACCTGCACAATCAGCTCATAATTTTTACCCTCCAAGGGGGCTGTGTTCACATTAATACGTACCTGACCGACTTGCGTAAATTTAAAAGCATTGCTCGTCAAGTGCAAAAGAATCTGGCGAAACCGCACAGCATCCGTTTCGACCATCAAGGGAACTGATTGACTAAAAAATGTTTCAAAACGAAGGCCTCTTTGGATAGCAACGGGCTGGAGGAGACCTTGAATTTCTGAGACAATTTCGCGAATATTAACCGGTTGAATAAACGCCGTTTGCTCTTTTTTCTCACTTTGACTAAACTCCAAAACATCATCGATGAGCTTCATTAGTGCATTAGACGACGCTTGAATCGTATTCACATACGCCGTTTGCTGTTGAGAAAGCGCTGTCTCCCGCAAAAGGCTTAAAATGCCGACGATACCGTTCATAGGCGTTCGAATTTCATGACTCATTGTCGCCAGAAATTTAGATTTCTCGTAACTCGATTTTTCCGCAATATCCCTTGCAAGCTCAAGATCCCTTGTTGTCAGATGAAGGTCACTAATCAGCGTATCATAGGCTGAGGCGGCTCTGAGAACATTCATTGAAATCAGTGATGCTAAGATAATCAGCGCAACAAGCGTGATACCCGATATAGGAAGAATTTCTCTTAAAATCGCTTTTGCACTTTCTGCAGGCTCCCAGAGAAAATAGCCTAAGTTTTCTTTTTCATTAGAGACCTCTAAAAAATTCAATTTTTTTTCTTTTGAGCTATCCTTTGTATGACTGAAGTAAATAGACTCAATATTGGTAAATGTGCGCAAATTATGAACGATTGTTGTATCAATTTCTTGCGCAAACACAAGGTATTGTTGTTTTTGACTTGATTCCAAGCGTGCTGCAGCGTCATAGCTTGGCTGGAGCTCACCGATAGACACTAAAAAAGGCTTCTCATTAATCATAAGAAGCTCTTTGACTATGCCTAAATTAAATTTGGTTGATTTATTACGTTTGAGAAAATCCATAAGCGGAGGTGTTATCGCCTGGCATTCTGTCTGATTTTTGATATCTCCCCTCGATGCTGCAAACTCAACTTCACCTCTATCATTTAAAATCGCCGCAAGATCCATCCCCAAAACCTTGCTCACGTCATTACCAATATTGTCATCCACCCATTTTTTATTAAATTTCAAAACAATATTTTCATAGGCCTGTGTCCACACAGAATGCAGTGAATTAATGTACCCAAGATTTTCTTTTTCATAGGCAAAGGATGTTTTTATGGCACTGGTCGATTCTTGATTAGTCAGCTCTTTAAAATTGATATAACTGTAGATACCAATTGAAATAATAGAAAGCAAACACAGAATAAGCGCCATGGCAAAGTACATAATGATATCGCGAAAAACGATCTTTTTGACGCTCGTTTTAATCATAAAAACAATTGAGTTTTTTTAAGTTGCCTCTGCTCTCTTCAAGAATAGTGATTTTTAGTTAATTTCGCGTTAAAAAAGAGAGAGATTTAGACTATCTTTCTCATTTCTTCTCAAGACAAAAAAAAGGGGGAATATCCCCCCATAAATTAAAATATCAGAACAATTAGTTTAGTTTTTTCTTCTTATTTTTAATATTGTCTTCATCACTTGAGCTGTCATATTCATCTGAATCAAGTGTTTTTTTGCGTTTTTTGTTTTTTTCTTTAAGTTTACGTCCATCAATCCCAATCACATTTTTGTATTCACGGAGTGGAAGATTGTCAGACACTATATTAATAATTGTATGCATGTTCAACTCTGTATCTTTTTTAATTTTTAGAAAATCACCATTTGTTTGATTATAAAGATTAACAATTTCTTCTTTTTGTTCAGTATTAATACTTTGAATCTCTTCTTTTAAAATCCCATCATAGTATATACCTATTTGCCTTGATGCAAGGTTATTTTCTCGCCCTATTTTTTTTAAAAATTCCTCTGCTAATGAGTGAGAAGACTTATTATTATTCATTATAGAATCATAGGCCTCTAACAGTGCCTGAAACTGAGGATTTTTTATTTCTGGCAAAGATCGGTGTCGCCTTCCATTCTCACAAAGAATAGCACTCAACCCGCCAAGTCCCCTCTTAATATTAAGAACTTCCTTTATTTGAGAAATATTTAATCCTCTATCATATAAGTAGATTATCTTCCTCACATCACATGGCTTTACGTTAAAACGGATTTCATTTTTTTTAGTACTACGACTAATCACAGATGGATAAAGTTTTTTTAATTCATTATCCCCCGGCATGTTCTCATAAATTTCTTGGACTTTTTCTTCACTTAATTTTTTACGAGATTTTGTTTTTTCCCCTGACTCACCCTCACTTGATTCTTCTGACTCACTTTCAATAGTGTCAATAGGCGTGAGACGTCTCCACTTGCCATCTTTATAATCAAAGGCAAGGAGTTTATTTCCTTCATTTTCATTAATTTTGACAGGAACAAGTTCTCTTGATGAAGGTTCCACAAATGTATCTAACGTGAAAACAACCGTCGTTTTTTCGCCAAAAATAGTGTTAGCAAGATCTTTAATATTTTTATTATCCGCCAATGAAAGCATAAAATACTCTTGCTTAAAGGTATTCTTGTTTTTTTCCATTTCCTCATAAAGCTGATGAAAAAATTTTTTATCGTTTTCTTCTGTGAGGCCTGAATAGGGCGTTTGTTTTTTGGGAATTCTATATTTTTTGATTGATTTTTCGTTATTTTCCTTGTTTTCCCTGTCTTCCATCCCGTAAGAGAGCGTGAAAGAAAAAGGAAGAGCCACCATAAGTAATTTTAAAAGCATATTTTTAGACATACTATTTTCTATGAATTGAAGCATTGCTCATATATTTATAGATTTCAAAAATCATAAAATCAATATTTTTTATTTTATGTTAACTTTTATTTTCTTATTGATAATTTTTCCAATAGTTTTCTCTACATTAGGCGCTGAAAGAGCTGCTTCCCTGTTCTCAGATTCTACTTTCATATAAATTTCTTGACGCATCACACGGGATTTTTCCCCATAAACAATGCCCAAACGCACAGATTGACGTTTGATCTCGATCACCGTAATCGTCACATCATCATTGATTTGAATCCCTTGACCTAGCTTGCGATTAAGACAGAGCATCGTGCTTTTACCCCCAAATTCACCTGTTTTAGTGTAAAAGAGTTTTTCTAAAATGCCAATAAAATCATTGACATTATTCATCTTTTATTAAACTCTTTGCGATACATTAGAGATCTAAATAGTGAGTGATCAAGGAAAAAAATGCGCTGTTGTCTTGCTTTTTTATTGTGCTTTTTGTTGAATACAGCCCCTTCTTCAGCGGATAATCCCGCTGCCGTGGCCTCTATGCAACGTATCGTGAATGAGGCTCTCAGCACCGCCGTCACATCTGATACAAGCAATGTGCGCGCAAATTTTAAAAGTCTTATCCTTAAAGATGTTGATTTAGATAGCGTCATTAAGCAGCTTCTTGTCAGACCAGAACGCCTTCAAGCCATTGAAAAAGCAGGATTGATGAATCAGCTCAAAGATTTTGTGGCATGGCACTTAGCAGGCATTTATGCAAGCCAAATCACCTCGGGGCATGACGCGAAAGTGACCGTCCTGCCCCATACAACAACAGAAAAAGACCCCGTTTTAGATCAAACTCTTGATGTTGTCACGACAATCATTGAAACAGCACACTATGGCAAAGTAAACGTTGATTGGTACTTAAGCGGTGGAAAAATTATTGACGCAAAGGTCGAGGGAAAATTCCGCATGAGCCTTACTCTCAAACCACAATATGTGGAAATGTGGAACAAGGCAGGAGGTGATCCAGCGAGATTTCTAGAGCTTTTGAGGACGAATCTCAATGCAAAGCAATCCTCATAGATCATGAAAAAGAGCCCGCGAAAAACGGGCTCACTTATTTAGTTATTAAAAAATTTTAGTGCACTTGATCCTCAATCCATTGGTAGAGAAGGCGCACACCAAACCCTGTGGCGCCCTTATCAAAAAGGTTTGATGCCTTTGTGCTCCAGACTGTTCCTGCAATATCAAGATGCGCCCAGGGCGTTTTATTCACAAAATACTCTAAAAACTGTGCAGCCGTAATGCTTCCAGCCCCCACCCCGTAATCAGAGTTTTTAACATCCGCCTGGTCAGCTCTAATGGCCTTTGCAAACTCTGCATCCATTGGAAGCGGCCATATTTTTTCTTTGGTTGTTGCACTCGCCGCCTGAAGGCTCTGAGCCAGCCCCTCATGATTGCTAAAAAGCCCTGCATAACGGTACCCGAGCGCCACAACAATAGCACCCGTGAGTGTCGCTAAATCCACCATATATTTAGGTTTGAAACGCTCTTGAGTATACCAAAGCGCATCCGCAAGAACCAGGCGCCCTTCCGCGTCGGTATTAATCACCTCAACAGTTTGCCCCGAGAGCGACTTCACAATATCTCCAGGGCGTTGCGCAGAGCCTGACGGCATATTTTCCACAAGCCCCATCACACCAATAACATTCGCTTTTACTTTATTTTTAGCCACAGCATGCAACACACCCGCCACAACGGCCGAGCCTCCCATGTCGTGCTTCATATCCTCCATTTTATTCGCAGGTTTGATTGAGATTCCGCCACTATCAAAAGTAACTCCTTTGCCCACAATGGCCAGTGGCGCTTCCCCTTTTTTGCCGCCATGCCACTGCAAAACAACAAATCTTGCTTCATGCACACTTCCCTGTGCCACGCCCAAAAGAGTATTAAATCCCATTTTTTCAAGTTGCGCCGCATTATAAATCTCAACCTCGAGCCCCTCTTTTTCAAAAGCTTTGATGCGATTCGCGTACGACTCAGGATACAAAACGTTTGCAGGCTCCGAAGAAAGTTCCCGCGCCATAACAACGCTTTCATAGATAGCATTCAAGCGAGTAAAAGTTTTTTCAGCTGACTTCACATCCGCAGCAGCAACATCAAGTTTCTTGGGTTGATGATTTTTACGGTCTTCTTTTGTAATATATTTATCAAAGGACCACGAGCGCAATTTATAGCCATAGGCAAACTCTGCTGCTTTGTCTGCCGCCATCACACTCTCAACAAGCACTGTGACCGTGTCTTTTTTAAGGGGATTTGCACGCGCGGCTACTTTGCCACCCAGCTCGATCACATCCTCCACTTCCCCCACAAGGATAACATGCGTAACATTTTTTAACTCAACGGGTGCAGTCAGGCAAAGGGGCTCATCCAATTTATCTTTCTTTTCGCGCTGATCTAAAAAGTGCGTCAGAAAATGACCGTGTTTAGCATCCAATTCCTTTGCCGTTTTTGTCAATTTGTGATCTTTATCGACACCTAAAACAAGAATACCTTTGGGCGAGACGGACGGCTCAATAAAATGTACTTGCATAAAAAAATCCTAAAATATTTTAAATAATATTAGATTAATTTAAATGCCCACAGAGAGCAAGGTTTTTAGAGTTGTATTTTCATCACAACCACAGGCGAGTATTGACAAAAATCTTTTATTCTTAATGATTTCACTCAAAAAAAATGATTAGGATGAGGCAAGTAAAACTAATAATATTTTTCGTGTTTTTCGTGATCTCCTCTTTTTTTTCACTGAGTGCTCTCTTTTTTTATGCATCCTCTGTTATTGCATCAACAACAACGACCATACCACCAAATGCGCCTTCTCAAACACATATATCTCAACAGCCCCCTGCTACGGCCCCAACACCAATAAATAGGGCAGAACCTGTTTCCCATAAGGCGACCTATGATGTGACGTTTGAGTGCGATCCTCAATCGGATTTCGCCCATGCGGATGGCACCATGACAATGGAAATCATCCGTTATATTGATCACTGGATTATGAAACAGAGTTCAGCATTGAAAATTAGTATTCCCGGCATTGACGAGACGGAGACAACTTCGACAACTATTACCTCCATCGAAGATCACAAAGGGCTTAATTATACATTCACTGCCCAAGCTCTACGTGATGACAATATTGATGAATCCATCAATGGGCGTGGACGTCTTGCCGGCGAGGAAGGTGCAGGAACAGTTATGTATGAAGGCCCAGAACCTTTGACGGTGAATCTCCCTGAAAAAACATATTTTCCCATTCAACATCTTAAACTTCTTATGCAAGAAGCAAAGTCACTTCCTCCCAAATCTTTTAAAATGGTTAAAGCCATTGTTTTTGATGGAAGCAGTGATGTCAGAGAAGCTGTGCGTGTTGAGGCGATTTTAACAGCCGTAGACCCTCAGTCTAAATTCATAGGCGTCAGTGATCCTAATATTCTTAAATCCCACAAACTTTGGCGCGCAGAAATGAGTGTTTACAACATCTCGGAAGATAACTCTCCCCATACATACTCAGAGCCTGAGTATAAAATTATTCAAATTTTCTCGGAACAAGGCATTATCTATAAAATGACCGTGGATTATGGTGACTATAAAATGCACTCTATTCTGAAAGAAGTGGTTGTTTTTACCGATGAGCACAGTGCAGAAACAGCGCTTAAAATGGGCGCTTGAATGTGCATGAATATAAAAAGTATTTTATTAAAATAAAATGTAAAATTATCTTTTGATAAAGTTTTCTAAATTAATATGAGATTTAGATACCTCTATTTTTGTTATTTTTCTTGCTTCTCATTCTGATTATTTTCTGGACAACGTATGCCTGTGGAACAGATGAAACGATCACTGCACGCCTGAGCAAAACTAATAATATCTGCGAGCGTCGGATTGTTGAGCTGTGCAAAGAAAGTTTATGCCCCTCCTATTGCACCTATAGTTATAAAAAAAATGATCCAACAGATGAAGTTATGCTGAGGGAATGTTTCATCCGATGCAAGACTGATCTCTGCACAATAAAATCAACCCCAGATCCTTTTAATGCCCCCCTTGACGGTCAGCTCCGTGATCAGTTGGTTGTCTGCATGAACGATCTGCCGAAGGAAAAAGATAAGGACGGAGAGGATCACGCTTGGGTAAAATTTCGCACAAAAGATTTTGCAAATCTTGAAAAACAACTCAAAGCACGAGAAGAAAATCTTGAAAAACAAAAAAAACAAGATGCAGCTACGAAAAAAATTGCGCCTCCTCCTTTAAAAGAGCCAGAGGAAAACAATTACTGCGGCGTCAGCAGGAAAAAATTAGAGGAAATTACATCAAAAACGGTTAAAACTGAAACATCTTCCCCCGCAAAGACAGAGTCTCCCTCATCTTTTGTGATGGGAATCGTTGAGACATCTAAGAGAAAAATCTCTGTAGATAGCGTGCCAACTCATACGCCCGAGTAATAAAAAAACTAGTTTAAAAAATTTATATGTAGAAAAAAGTAAGTCTATGGATAGGCTTCTTGATGAAGAGGACGTGCCTTTTATCGATGCATCAAGCCCCTCAATGGCCATGGTGAGGACCAGTTGCATTTTTCCTACAGCTAATAGATTTACAGCAGACCAAGAGAAAATCCCCACACTTGGGAATTTTGAAAAAACATCAAAAAAGAATCTGAGGATTAACTCTAAAAATTTTTTAATAAAAAAACCAGCAGGATGTTACTCGCGCTGGTTTTCTTGGAAATGATAAATCGGTTTAGTCTTCTTTAGGTGTTTTTTTCGCCTTCATCGCAGCACCAAGAATATCACCAAGGCTTGCACCTGAATCAGATGATCCAAACTCAGCCATTGCTTTTTCTTCTTCTTCGATCTCTAAAGCCTTCACAGACAATGCGATTTTGCGGCTGTTTTTATCGATCGTCATGATTTTAGCATCGATTTTTTCGCCCTGTGCAAAACGATCTGTGCGTTGATACTCACGGTCACGGGAAAGATCCGCTTTCTTAATATGGCCCGAGAGACCATTGGCGAGCGTTACATCAATACCACGATCGAGAATTGCCGCAACAGTCACCGTCACAACATCCCCCTTTTTAATGCCTTCCAATGCAGAACCAAAAGGATCCTCTTGAAGTTGTTTCATACCAAGGGAGATACGCTCTTTTTCTGGATCGATATCAAGCACTTTGACTTTGACACGATCACCTTTTTTGAATGCCGTAATCGCCTCATCAGGATCTTGATCCCATGATACATCTGTCAAGTGAACCATCCCGTCAAGGTCATCAAAAACGCCGACAAAAAGACCGAATTCTGTAATATTTTTAATATCGCCTTCAAGGATACTGCCCACAGGATATTGATTCATAAATTTTTGCCAGGGGTTATCTTGGCATTGTTTAAAGCCGAGGGAAATACGACGCTTTGTCATATCCACATCCAACACCATCACATCCACTTCTTGACCAATCGTCAGCACCTTGTTCGGATGCATATTTTTCTTTGTCCAGCTGATCTCTGTGTGATAAATCAATCCTTCGATCGCAGGCTCAAGCTCCACGAAAGCACCGTAATCAGCAATGCTTGTCACTTTTCCGTGATAGCGTTCACCAACCTTAAAGCGCTCTTCAACACCACTCCATGGATCTTCTTGTAATTGCTTCATGCCAAGGGAAATGCGTTGAGTTTCTTTGTTAAAACGAATGACCTGAACATCAATTGAATCCCCCACCTTGAGAACATCCGAAGGATGATTAATACGACGCCATGAAATATCGGTCACATGGAGCAATCCATCCACGCCACCAAGGTCAATAAAGGCACCATAATCTGTAATATTTTTAACGATACCTTGAAGCACTTGACCCTCTGTCAGATTACCAACAAGCTCTGTACGTGCTTCTGCGCGATTTTCCTCAAGGACAGAACGGCGTGAAACAACGATATTTGAACGTGTTTTATCCATTTTAAGAATTTTAAAAGGTTGCACAATATTCATCAACGGACCAATATCACGGATCGGACGAATATCCACTTGGCTTCCTGGCAAGAACGCGATCGCGCCATTAATGTCCACAGCAAAACCACCCTTGACCTTGCCAAAAATAGTTCCGTTGACGAGTGTACCCTTTTGGCTTGCCTCATCAAGGATGTTCCAAACTGCCTCACGTTTTGCTTTTTCAACGCTGAGTATAGCTTCACCATTACGGTCTTCCATGCGCTCAACATAGACATCAACAACATCGCCTACACGAACTTCTAAAGGTTGGCCAGGCATTGCAAAGTCCTTAAGGGCAACACGACCTTCGGACTTTAATCCAATGTCAATCGTTGCCATGTCATTATGAATGCCGACAACAGTACCTTTAACAACGCTGCCTTCGAAGCTTTTGCGTCCGGCCAGATCCATCTCGAGAAGATCGGCAAAACTTTCTTTGTGGGATGAGTGTGATTTATCCATGATAAAATCCTAAGTGGGGTTAGTGGTTTAATTTTTGCTGTTTTTTAAGTTCTACCACCGAAGGAAAAAGCCTTTTTCTGGGACAATAAAATTCAACTCAGGAACGAGGAAAAATAAAAATAAAACTTAAAAACAACGCTCAGTGACGCATTGTGACGCATTATGGCATGCTTCGTCAATAGAAAGATGGGTTGTATCGATAATAAAAGCATCGACTGCGACAGTTAAGGGATCTATTTTTCGCGTTGCATCGCGGCGGTCGCGCTCATTCATATTACGCGTGATATGCGAACTCACCTCCAGCGTTTCTTTTTTCCGACGCTCTAGGCGCACATGCTCATCAGCTGTGATATAAAATTTAGCACAAGCATTAGGAAAAACGGCCGTTGTAATATCGCGCCCATCGATGACATAGCCGACTACTCCTTCTGGAGGATTATCCACCTGTGCATAAAGCCACTGATTCACAGCCTTTCGAATCCAATCCAGCGCTGCGAGTTTTGAAGCAACATTCGCCGTTTTTTCCAAACGCAGCCGGGCGTCAGCGTCCAGTGTTTTCGGATCAATCGTTGTGATAAAGTCTTTAATTACTTCTTCATCCTTAGCTGACAAATCATCAGGATCAAGGTGATGATCCATTACATAAAGCCCCACCTGGCGGTAAATGAGACCACTATCAATATGCGCAAGATTAAATTGTGCTGCTAAATACCCCGCAATTGTTCCTTTTCCAGACCCCGAAGGCCCATCAATCGCAATCACTAGAGGCGTTTTAGACGGAAGCGTTTGGCGTATTTGAGGCTGTTGCATAGGACGAACCTTTGAAAAATTAATAATTTTCTTTTTGAGAGTATAAAATACATCCCCCCTCAGAGAAAAGAAATTTTAGAACATTTCACAGGATACTATTGATTTCTGTCCCCTCCTGTGATTAAGCTGTGGCAAAAGTATGTCCTAAGAATGAGTCAATTTTATGGTTAAAGCCGAATGGGGGATTAAACGCACGTGTCAGGCATGCAGTGCGCATTTTTATGACCTCCAAAAATCACCGATTACATGCCCAAAATGCCATGCGCCTTACGAGCTTATCGCACCAACACGTCGTGGACGGGGGCGCCAAGCTCTGGCCCTTGAGGAGGGCAAACTGGCCGCCATTGACGACCTCGTCTTGGGTGATGCCTTGGATCTTCCCGAAGATCTTGACGATGATGCCGCTGATGCACTCATCGAGGATGCGGATGATCTGGATGAAGGCCTTGATGATATTGATGGCCTTGATCACAACCGTGATGATGATCACTAAAATCATTTAAAAAGGGGATGGCGCATACCACCCCCCCTTTTTTTTAGTCATCTGCCTTGCACAGTTTTTTTAATTCTTCTTGAAGGCCTGAGACTCTTTCTCTGCCCTTTGTGCTGTGCTTGTCATTAGTATCAGTCAGCATCTTCATTTGGAGCCTGTCATAGATCCTGTTAAGGTCATCTTTCGTTAGCTCTTCCTTTTCGAGAGCTTTCTTCATGTCAGCCAACAGCACCCGTTCTTTTTCTTTGAATACTTTTTCTTCGTCAGAATGATTTACTACATCCCACATATTATGCATGAGTTTACCTATTAATTTATCCTTTGGGGGCTTTAAGCTTTCTCTAAGCTTTTCAATATCAGCCTCCCAGGCAAAAATAGTGCCCCTTAAATTTTTAATTTCATTTTCATAATACTCGATGGCATTCTTGGCAGTGGAAATTTTCTCCTTAATCCCCTCCTCATCACTCGCCCTCACAGGAGAAAGATTAAGTGCTACCCCCCCATATATATTAAAGACATAAGTGTCAAGATCTTTTTCATAAAATATTCTCTTTGTTAATGATTATTACACCATCTTTATACATGACAGAGAAAAGTAAAGGAAGGGTTAATCTTGCGCCATATTTTAGGAAAAAAAGTGCATGATCACCCCCTCACAATTTGATTTTCTAGTGCATTGCGCCTCGCTCTCGCGCTATAGTGACCTCAGATTTACTCTAAAGGTTTTTGAGTCATGCAATTTTTTCTTGATTCTGCAGATGTTGATGTTATTAAAAAATTGGCCCTGACTGGGCTTGTGGATGGCGTGACGACGAATCCGTCGCTTGTTCTGCAAAGCGGTTGGTCCTTTGAGGAGGCTTTGCGCGAAATTTGTGCAGCGGTGGAAGGCCCTGTGAGCGCAGAAGTTGTCGCCGCGGATTTTGAGGGCATTGTGAAAGAGGGGCTCCATCTCGCTAAAATTGCTAATAATATTGTGGTCAAGGTACCTTTGACGTTTGATGGACTTAAGGCGTGTCAGGTCTTTTGCGTTGAGGAAATTCCTGTGAATGTCACGCTTTGTTTTTCAGCGTCCCAGGCCCTTATGGCCGCAAAAGCCGGTGCGACCTTTATCTCTCCTTTTATTGGAAGATTGGATGATGCGGGGCACGATGGTCTTCACCTTATCCATGAGATTGCGCAAATCTATCGCCAGTTTGATTTTGAGACACAGATTTTAGCCGCCTCTATTCGCCATCCTCTCCATGTCATTGAGGCGGCAAAGCTTGGGTGTGACGCCGCAACGATTCCCCCCAAAATTTTTGAACAGCTGATAAAGCATCCGCTTACGGACAAAGGTCTTGAGAATTTTACAAAAGATTGGGCAAAAACAGGGCAGAAGATACTTTAAGCGTAGAGTGGGAGAAAGAAGATTTTTCAAGGTTTCGAATTGATTTTTGAAGTTTCTGGGGATTTTTTTCTCTTAAAATCTCGATGGAAAGGGAGTTTTTCATAAAAAATAACGGAGATATTACACAATTATTCTTTAAAAAGGCACAAAAGAATGAAAAAATCTTGTAAAAAATGACTATTTTGAGGAAAATTAGAAAAATATTGCTAAAAAACTAAAAAAGAGAGCCAACCGAACCATAATAATGATGCAAATAAAATTTTCACCTTACCTTGAGCATAGAGCAAAAACATTAAAAAAGAGTTAATTTT
>JAKBAR010000004.1 GCA_021808925.1 Pseudomonadota bacterium
CGGCGGTGGCCAGAATTCAACAGGCGATTGTGAACTTGAAAAAGCAGGTGACGGCGCAGGCCAAGGACCCGAAAAAACAAATGGGGGCGCTGACAGCGTTAATTAATAAGCTGAAGGAGCTGGAGAATGCGGCCCGCTCGGCCAAGGATACGGCCACGGAAGGAAATGCGAAAAAAGAGCAGCAGACCTATCAAACGCAGCTGGATCAGCTGAAAAAAGCCCCGCCGCCCACACAAAAGCCTGGGGCGAATCCGGCGGTGGCCAGAATTCAACAGGCGATTGTGAACTTGAAAAAGCAGGTGACGGCGCAGGCCAAGGACCCGAAAAAACAAATGGGGGCGCTGACAGCGTTAATTAATAAGCTGAAGGAGCTGGAGAACGCGGCCCGCTCGGCCAAGGATACGGCCACGGAAGGAAATGCGAAAAAAGAGCAGCAGACCTATCAAACGCAGCTGGATCAGCTGAAAAAAGCTGGTCAAAAAGCTGCTGACGATAAAAAGAAAAGGGAGGAGGCTGCCAAGAAAAAGCTCGAGGACGATAAAAAGAAAAGGGAGGAGGCTGCCAAGAAAAAGCTCGAGGACGATAAAAAGAAAAGGGAGGAGGCCGCGAAGAAAGCTGCTGACGATAAAAAGAAAAGGGAGGAGGCCGCGAAGAAAGCTGCTGACGATAAAAAGAAAAGGGAGGAGGCCGCGAAGAAAAAGCTCGAGGACGATAAAAAGAAAAGGGAGGAGGCCGCGAAGAAAAAGCTCGAGGACGATAAAAAGAAAAGGGAGGAGGCCGCGAAGAAAGCTGCTGACGATAAAAAGAAAAGGGAGCAGGCCGCGAAGAAAGCTGCTGACGATAAAAAGAAAAGGCAGGAGGCTGCTAAAAAAGCTGCTGACGATAAAAAGAAAAGGGAGCAGGCCGCGAAGAAAGCTGCTGACGATAAAAAGAAAAGGGAGGAGGCCGAACGTAAAAGAAAAGCAGCTGCAGCAGAAGCAGCAAGGAAAGCCGCGGCTGCCAAGAAAAAGAAATAATTTGACGGTTTTGATGTCTTTTAAAAAAATCAAAAATTCAGTAGACTCTCTCCAGATGCTTTCTAGATACTTTTTTTATGTTTTTTAACGTCCTTGCTCTTTTTTGCTTTTCAAGCTGTCTCGCACTTTACGCAGCCGCTCCTGAGGTTCTACCCCCCTCTGATACACCTCAAACACCCCCTATCCAACCTGCACTGAGCACTGCAGAAAATATAAAAAAAATTCTTGACCTTGTCCGCCGAGGTGTTGTTGTCGTAGATGTCAAAACTTACGCCTCAACTGATAGTGAAAAACGTTCGGCTTGGACAGGATCCGGCTTCATCGTTTTCATTGACCCCAAAGAGGATTTTGCCATTATCGCTACCAATCGCCATGTTGCAGGCGATATGACCGTTAGCACTTATACGATTAAATTTTCAAATGGAACAACAACAACAGCTAAGTTGCTTTATTTTGACCCCCTTTTTGATTTTGCGTTTCTAAAAATTGAAAAATCGAAGTTGCCTAAAGATGCTATAGCGCTTGAACTGTCTAAACAACCTCTGGAGTTGAACACAAGTGTGTACACCATGGGAAATTCTGCCAAAGATGAGTTTTCAACCTATAAGTGCACTGTTTTTTCGCTTTATGAGATGCTTGGCCCTTTTGCTGAGCAATCGGTAAAGTTTGCGGGTCTCACAATACCCGGAGCCAGTGGATCTCCTGGTTTTGACGAAAACGGCCGCGTTGTCCTTATTGTCTATGGGGGCAAAGGAACCTCCGGTGCAGGACTCCCCATCGCCTATATTGCGGATGCTCTGGACTTTTTAAAACAAGGGAAAACACCTCCGCGCCGTACACTCGGCATCGTTCCTCAATATGTGAGCCTTGAGGATATGGTGAAGGCTGATTTGATTTCTGTTCAAGCCATGCAAGAGTATCTTAATGCGTTCCCCGACGCCAATAATAAAGTGCTTATGATTAATTCACGCCTGCCAGGATATGATGCGTTTAAAGCTTTTGAGCCTGGGGATATTCTATGGAAGGTCAATGGCGAATTAATTGGTCCAAAACTCTATGAAATGGACCGGATTGTGAATCATTTTCCAGCAGACAAGCCCATTGTTGTTTCTTTTTATCGCAAAGGAGAGCTCAAAGATGTTCAGATTCATTCCTATGCACTTTCTCTAGCACCTGCGGAAGCTATGATTAATTTTGCCGATGCTGCATGGATTCAAAACAGTGAATTTATTAAACTTTTTCTTGGGTGTGCTGGTGAAGGTGTTTTTATGCTGGGTGTAGGGCAAACCTCTCCGTTTCGTACTCTTTTTAATGGAGATCTTCCCCCCTTTTTCCTTGATACGCGCATTGTTCAAATGACAGAAATGGATGGAAAGGCCCTTAAGTCCTTAAAAGATTTAGAGGAGCTTATCCCCACGCTTATGAAAAAAACATACTTTACCGTTAAATATATTGATTTTATGGGGATGATTGGTCTTGGGCTTTTCACACCAGCCGATCGTGAGGAGCGCCTTGCGGTTGTGAAGTATGAGTCAAAGTTTGATTCGCCTAAGTTCTATCACTTTAATAACCAAACACATGAGTGGGATACTGTGGATCTCCACGCCCCCGCAAAAACGCCTGAAATTCCCCAGAAAGACTCAAAGGGTTTTATGCCCTCCAGTCCAACAAAAATAGATATTACAAAGAAATAGTAAAAAGTGGAGGGGGTCCTTTTTTCATAAAATAAGACACCCCCCACTCCAATCTTTAGGGTTATCGATCCCTGTATACCCCTTGAGAGGATATTCCTCTGTGGGGTTTTCTTGTCCTGTATAAACAAAGAGTTCCTTGATAAGTTTTGTTTTTTCATTTTTCTCAAGGTTTTGATTTTCACGAATTGATTGGTTTAAAAGCGAAAAAAACCAAGTCTTTGTACTTTTTTTAGAATTATGAGCTAAATAAATTTCTGAGAGCTCACGAGAACTCAGCTGGTTCAAGTCTGTGATCTGTCGCTGATTAAGCTCCTCTTTAAGCGTATTGAGATCACTCGCTCTAATGTAATGGTCCGTGATATCAAAAAACCAATCCGACGTTTTAGTCGACGCAAAAGAAAGATCCCCCGTCAAAAAGAAAAAACTCATTATGATAACAATCATCATACAACAAATCCTTTTTGAACATCTCTCAAAACCTATTGTAAGCATTTATTGTTTAATAATTAACTAAAAATAAATATGATTTTATGTTTTTTAGACACTTGAAGACATTTTCTTTTGACCTTTGGGCAATTGAATCATCTGCATCAACGAGGCAAGTTCTTGTTTTGCCGCAACATGGGACATACTCATGGTCATATTATTTTCCCGCATATCCAAAAGTGTGAGACCACTCAAAAAAAGCTCACGAAAGATGACACGCTCACCAAAACCAGGAAGAGAGCGAAAACCAATACGCTTTGCAAGTGCTGTGAGTACCTTTTCCATTTCCTCTTTGTTGCGAGAATTAAGACTACTAAGACGATTGCGCAACACAATCCAATCGATCGAACCGCCACAGCGAATGGCTTTTTGTTTTTTTTGCTCCCACACCATTTCAGAATAGGTACTCGGTTTTAAAATATCCAGTGAATCCGCATTCAAGCGCACAAGCATATCAAGGTCGATAAAACTATCGTTCAATGGGGTAATCAGTGTATCCGCAAAAGAATGGGCGAGCCTGGACAAGTAACTATCACTTCCGGGCGTATCAATAACGATATAGTCCATATCCTTTAATGCCGTCATTACTCCCTCAAAGCGTGCGGCTTCATCCGCCTCTGCCTCATGACGATCGACAAGATCACTTTTAAAAAGAGGTTTATGCACCGGCAAAGGAAGATCTTGTTCCTTTGCTGCTTTGCGCAGGCTACGATTTTCCACATACCGCGTCAATGTTCCTTGCCGTGCATCAACATCCACAGAGCCCACAGTATAACCATCCCGAAGAAGGCTTGTAATAAGATGCATGGACACAGTGGATTTTCCTGTCCCTCCTTTTTCATTCCCTAAAACAATAACGTAAGGTTGCTGGGTCATAGTAAGTCATTCTTAAAAATATTATAGTTCTATTTTAGACATGTCTGCCCTCTCACGGCAAGAATCAGTTGCTAGATCTTTTTTTATCTTTTTTGGTATGTCTTTTGAAGGAGGGACTTGGCCATTCATATTGAAAGTCTTTGGCTAAATAATGACGAAAAAGAGAGTAGGATACATCAGTCTTATACCGCTCATTAATATCATTCAAGGCCTCTTGTTGTGTTTTCTTCATCCACTCTAATGCATCTTTATCCGTTATTTTTTTAGCTTTTTCTTTGTCAGAACTTTTCTCAACAATAAAATTTTTGAGATAATCGATATCATCCTTAAAAAAATTTATTTGATTTTCTTCCGTTTCTCTGAAGATCTTAAGATCAAACGCTTTATCTCTTTTTAAGCATTTTTTCGTTTTCTTTTTTTTCACAATCTTCGACTTTTTAAAATCAGAGGATTGTGTCTCGATCTTGGCAGTACAACTGTTGATAAACTTAATCAGTATCTTTGCGGCTTTCTCTATCTCTTCATTTTCTTTCTCAAGCGTTTGAGGAAAAGCAACTAAATTTCCTACATCTCCTGAGTTGATGTCTAGTTTTTCAGATTTTTCAGAGGCAAAAGCCGTTGTCATTAAAAAAGAAGAAAGGCTTAATAATGCTATTGTTTTCATAAAATTAAAATTACTTTTTTAAATTGGTTAGATTGATTTTATGCTAATAAAATAATAGAAATTCAATATGATTATTTTTTATTAACCTCTCATGCCCAAGCTAAAGACGTTAAACGCCTTTTTTCATAGCATCACCACGGTATTTCGGGCATTCTTGGAGAAGATAACAGGAAAATTGGATAAAGCGTTTTTATGGGAATGATCGGCCGTATGGGTGTGTTTGTAGGCATTATTTTATTTATTCTCTCTTTTGCGCTACTCTCTCTCTCAATCTCAACGCCTCTCCAATTTATGGCTCTTGGAAGTCTTGCCCTTCTTATTTTTATTCTTGCCGCTTTTTTGAACCGGCAACGGACGGATAAAAAAAATATTTATTACCCCCTCGCTTTTCAGCATATTGCGAGCATGTGTGAGGTCGCTCTTTTTGATACAAAAGGGCAGCTACAGCTTAGTACGAAAGGACCTGCTTACCTTAATTTGTCAGATTTTGCACGTAAGCTTTTTCAAAAAATTCAACCCAGTGAGGCGTCTGCGAAACTCCAAGAAGCGTTGGAAACTCAACAATATTGTGATGTCCTTGTAAATGGCGGCGGCAATGGTCTTGGACAGTTCGAAAAATGGTGGATGGTTCGAGTTTTCCCTCACCAAAAATCCTTAGGCGTTGCTGTTGTTGATGTGAGTCAGCCTGTAGGCAATTTTAATCAACTCCAACAAAGTTATAATGCGCTTGAAAAATTTATTGATAGTGCCCCTTTTGGTCTTTATTACACAAGTCGTAGCGGTCACCTTGTGGGGCTTAATGCAACTTTTGCTAATTGGTTTGGCAAGCTTAAAGAAGAGCTTATTGGTAGGCGTGTCAGTGATATTTTAAATCAATCGAATGATGGTTGGGTCACCCTTCATACAGATCCTCCTTTGAAGCTTTATCATATTCTCAATGGATCGGCGAATCTTGTTTTTCGTATGCCTGTTCAATCTTTGGCAAGTGTGGCGGGTAGCTATCTTGATACTTTTGAAAAAGAAGCGCTGCCTGCTTTAAAATTAAACAAGGCAGGACACGTGATCGCGATGAACGCAGCTTTTCGTCATATGATCGTCGAATACCTCGAGATTAATGACCTCCATGTCTTTACAGATATTGTTAATGAAGGTCAACGCAGTGATATTCATAAGAAAATCCAAAAACTTTTTGATTCTATGCACAATCAACAGCCCTTTGAAGTACGTTTTAGTGATGAAAAAATTCACACTACGGCCTATGCTTCACGCATCGATAAGGATACAGCTCTCCTTCAATTTATTGATATTTCTGAGCAAAAACGCCTCGAACAGCAATTTATTCAATCACAAAAAATGCAAGCCGTGGGGCAATTAGCAGGAGGCATCGCCCATGACTTTAACAATCTCCTCACAGCGATGCTGGGCTTTTGTGATCTTTTGCTTCAGCGCTGTATCCCCAGCGATCCTTCCTATAGCGATGTTATGCAGATTAAGCAAAATGGCATTCGTGCAGCAAATTTAGTGCGTCAACTTCTGGCATTTTCACGTCAACAAACACTGCAACCTAAAATTACTCATATCACAGATGTATTGGCAGAACTCACAGCCCTCTTACGCCGTCTTATTGGTGCAGGGATTGATCTTCAAATGACCCATGGCCGCGAGCTTTGGCCTATCAAAGTGGATGCAAGTCAACTTGAACAAGTGATTATTAACCTTGTTGTCAATGCACGAGATGCGATGGGGCAAGAGGGTAAATTAATCATCAAAACCTCTAATTATCACAGTTCAAAGGTCACACGCCTTGGCCATGATATGATGCCAAAGGGAGATTATGTTTTGATCGAACTTCAAGATACGGGCCACGGCATTGAGCCTGAGAATATTGAACGTATTTTTGAACCTTTTTTTACCACAAAAGAAGTCGGCGCAGGAACAGGGCTTGGCCTTTCAACAGTGTACGGTATTGTCAAGCAAACAGGTGGATTCATTGCCGTTAATAGCTCAATAACCCCTCCCACGGGTACGATTTTTAAAATTTTTCTTCCGCGCTTTCAAGGCGAAGAGATTGTCGAATTTGTTGTTCCAGAAACCCCAACAACAGACTTAACGGGTGGTGGGAAAATTCTTCTTGTTGAGGATGAAGATGCTGTAAGGCTTTTTAGTGCTCGCGCTTTGCGTGAAAAGGGATATAACGTCACCGAAACATCAAGTGGTGATCAAGCCCTTGATCTTGTCAAAAATGGAGAGCGTTTTGACCTTCTGATTACGGATGTTGTCATGCCGAAAATGGATGGGCCTACACTTTCTAAAAAAATTAAAGATCACTATCCTGAGCTCAAAACTATTTTTATTTCTGGCTATACAGAAGATACGTTTCGAAAAAATTTAGGGCATGATGCAAAGATCCATTTTCTTGCAAAACCCTTTAGCCTTAAGGATCTTGCGGCAAAGGTAAAAGATATTTTTAACGCTTAGATACTTTTCCTAATCAACATTCACAATCTTAAGGAAATTTGTACTGCCCTTTTCAAAAGGGATACCGGACGTCATAATCACCTGATCATGTTTATGAACAAAGTGATGTTCCTTGGCATAGGAAATAGGATCAACATTCACTGCATCATGCGGCACAATGAGACTATAAACCCCCCAGCAAAGGCAAAGTTCTCGTGCTGTTTGCTTATTTTGTGTACATCCAATAATAGGCGCATAGGGGCGTTCTTTTGCAGCAGCATAGGCCGTGCTCCCTGAGTGAGTAAGCGTGATAATCGCCCTGATATTCAAATGCTGCGTAATTTCGCGCGCTGCTGCCGTAATCGCATCAGAAATACTTTTGTGTGTTGCTTGTTTGAGAACTTTATAATCGCTTTGGCTATCTTTTTCTGTATGCAAAAGAATGCGGTGCATCATTTGAACTGCTTCTTTGGGATAGTGACCCGACGCAGATTCCGCGGAGAGCATCACAGCATCCACATGATCATAAATTGCATTTGCTACATCAGACGCCTCCGCACGGGTTGGGGAAGGGGCCTCAATCATAGACTCTAGCATTTGTGTGGCGACAATCACAGGCTTGCCAACTGAACGACAGCTACGAATAATGCGCTTTTGAAGACTCGGCACCTCTTCAAGAGGAAGCTCCACACCCAAATCACCGCGGGCAACCATAATTGCATCGCTTGCATTCACAATCGCATCTAAATGCCGAAGAGCCATAGGTTTTTCAAGCTTTGCAATAATTTTAGCTTTTGTCCCAATAAGCGCACGTGCCTCCTCAATATCATGCGGTGTTTGAACAAAAGACAACGCAATCCAAGGAATATCTTGCGTCAGAACAAAAGCCAAATCTTTTCTATCTTTATCTGTCATGGCTGACAGAGGAAGCTGTATGTTTGGAACATTCACACCTTTTCGACTAGAGAGAGGGCCGCCAACAATGACTTCACAAGTTAAAATATTCTCTTTGTTTTTCAGCACAGTAAGTTTTATTTTACCATCATCAAGAAGCAAAGATGTTCCTTTTTCAGCAACATTAAAAATCTCTGGATGAGAGAGTTGCACTGCTTTTTCTGTCCCTCTCACAGGATGAAGATGCAGCTCAAAAAGGTCAGAGGATTTTAGCGTAACAGGCCCATTCTCAATAACGCCAATACGAATTTTAGGCCCTTGAAGATCGGCTAAAACACCGATGGGGCGGTTATATTTTTTTTCTACATCCTGAATAAAGTGAAGGTTTTGAAGGTGTCCCGCATGATCACCATGGGAAAAATTAAGACGAAAAACATCCACGCCTGAAAGAAAAAGAGACTCAATCATCTCAAATGTCGACGATGATGGCCCAAGCGTTGCTATAATTTTAGTATTACGATCACGACTTTTTATCACTATCACTCTTCCCACATTTGTAGAGATCAAAACGGAAAATTTTTAGGCCCCCGCAAAAGCTAGAAAAAAAGACCTCTAACTAAGTATTAGCCAATGTTCTTTGATACCTGTTCTTGCTGATGCTCACTCCCCCCTTCTTTTTTTCCATCATTGCGTTTGATATTAAGGTAAAGCAACAAAGGTGACGCAAGGCAAATGGATGAAAAAGAGCCAATGAGAATACCAATTAAAATAGGCAAGCTAAATTCAGAAATCACATTACCTCCCATAAAGTACAAAGCCATGACAGCAAGAAGGGTTGTGGAGGCTGTAAGAATCGTACGTGAAAGCGTTTCGTTAATACTTTTATTAATAAGCTCTGGCAAGGGCATTTTACGAAATTTTCGAATATTCTCACGAATACGGTCAAAAATCACAATTGTATCGTTGATGGAATACCCTGCAGTAATCAAAATAGCAATAATGGCTGTTTCTTTAAACTCAAACCCAAAGAGAGTAAAAAGCCCTAAAATAGCAATACAATCATGGATCAATGCGACAATCGCACATACGGCAAATTGCCATTCAAAACGAAGCGCAATATAAGCCAGCATCGCCATGAGCGCAAATCCCACAGCTTTTAAACTGTTATGCACAAGGTCACTTCCCACCTTCGGCCCCACCGTTTCAATACGGCGATAATCCACATTCGGACCAAGGGCTTCTTTCACTTTCGCAATGGCCTTGCTTTGGGATTCTTCCGTTTCATCTTTACGCTCAAAGCGAATCAGAATATCCGAGCCATCGCCGAAGCTTTGCAAGGAAACTTCTCCCATATGCAGCGCATTCATTTTTTCACGCAGCTGTGCCACATCAGGTTTTTCATGAAAGCGAACCTCAAGGATATACCCCCCTAAAAAGTCGATCCCATAGTTAATACCTTTTGTGCTTAAAGAAAAAAGCGTTGCGAGAACGATTAAAATTGATATGGAAAACGAAACAACACGAAGCTTCACAAAATCGATTGTTGTGTTGTAGGGAATAATTTTTAGGAGAGCCATGATTTTTTCTCTATCTATAAAGCTATAAAGGCAGTGTTTGTTTATGTTTTTTACCCATCCAAAAGGACATAATCATTTTTGTCAGTGCAATGGCTGTAAACATAGAAATCAGAATACCAAGGGCAAGGTTCACAGCAAATCCACGAATAGGCCCTGTTCCAAATTCGAACAATACAGCGGATCCGATAAGCGACGTCAGGTTCGCATCCACAATCGTTGTCATTGCACGTTTATATCCTGCTTCAATCGCAGCAACGGGGCGAAGGCCATGGCGCAGTTCTTCTTTAATACGCTCATAAATAAGCACGTTCGCATCCACAGCCATACCAATCGTGAGCGCAATCGCAGCAATACCTGGAAGGGTGAGGGTTGCTTGGAGAAGAGACAGTGCCGCAAAAAGTAAAATAAGATTAAAAATAAGCGCTACATTCGCAAAAACACCAAAAAGAGAATAGTTCAGTATCATAAAGATAGAGACGAGTATGAAGGCAAGAATCGTTGCGTTACGACCATCACTAATTGAATCTGCACCAAGGCTTGGTCCAACAGTTCGCTCTTCAATCACTTTAAGCGGGGCTGGAAGAGCACCTGCACGAAGGAGAAGGGCTAGTTCATTCGCTTCTTTGATCGTAAAATTACCACTAATTTGGCCATTGCCATCAGGAATAATATCTTGAAAAACGGGCGCACTAATGACCTTACCATCCAGCACAATCGCAAATTGCTTTTTCAAAAATTCTTTAGACATCTCCGCAAATTTTCGCGCACCCACAGAGTTAAATTTCTGACTGACCGCAGGTTGTCCATTTTGGTTCATACTGACTTGCGCATCAATAAGCGCATCACCAGAAACCAGAATTGGTTTTTTCACAGCGACATAGCGCGTAATTTCTTTATCCCCACGACGCACAACTTCGGGCAAAAGCTCAACCCCTGGAGGCAACTGTGCACTGGGTCTGCCGTGCGCATCATAAGAAATATCAACATTTTCGTCGACAGCACGAAAGCTCAGCTTCGCAACAGTTCCAAGACGTTTTCTAAGCTCTGCAGGATCGGAAATACCGGGAAGCTGCAAAATAATACGATCATTTCCCTGGGCCTGAATGGTGGGTTCCGTTGTTCCCGTTTCATCCACACGACGGCGAATCACCTCAATGGTTTGATTCACAACAAGTTTATCCAGCTTTTCAAGGGATTCAGGATTAATAAAAATCTCCCCCTCACCGTTACTTGCGTGAACTGTCACAACCCAATTGCGGTCAATTTTTCGCAAGGCTTTTTGTACATTTTCTGCTTGGGAGGGATCGCGCAACACAAATCTTACAACGGAGGTCTCGCCCTTTTGATCAATTTTAAGATTCGCATAGCCAATCTGTTGTTTGCGAAGGAGCGCTCGCGTCTCATCCACAATGGCCGTCATCTGCTCTTTGTGAACCGTTTTGAGATCCACCTCAAGTTGCAAGTGAGCACCACCACGTAGCTCCAATCCAAGATTAACTGTTTTTTGCATAAAATGCGGAAGTTTTTGACGGACATCCTCACTCACTATGTTTGGCAAAGAAAAGAGAATGCCCAGCAGGCACACAGAAAATGTCGCAATAATTTTCCAGCGAGCAATACGAATCATGAAAGCCTACTTATTCTTTTGTTTTTTTAGGGGGTTGAGCACTCGTTTCTTTTTTTGTTTTAGAAGCGGTTTTTGACACTTGTTTGTTGGCAACCTTTGGCAATGCCGTCACATTATCTGTTGAAGGTTTTGCCGCATGAGTACTTTGACCTGCCATCACCTCACTGATCATCTGTTTCACAACATTAATCCTCACACCCTCTGCAATTTCTAAAACAACTTCAGTGTCAGTTGTTTTTTGAACAATCCCAATAATCCCACCCGAGGTAATCACTTTATCGCCACGACGCAGATTGCCGAGCAATTCCTGATGGGCTTTCGCTTTTTTCTGCTGAGGGCGCAGCAGGAGAAAATAAAACACAATGAAAATAAGAAAAATAGGCAGCAAAGACATCACATCAAATCCACCGCCGCCCGCATTGGCAGAGGCACTGGATATAAAAGCTAAAAATCCAAAAACAGAAAAAAAGACGTATTTCATAAAGAAAATCTCCAATAACATTTATGCATAACACTAGAAAAAGAATTCTCGTCTGGCAAGCCTTAAGTGCACGCGAACTCTTTTCAAAGGCTTTTAAGCAACGCTATTCACCCACTCAATAAGTTTTGCTTTTGTCAAAAGCCCCACTTTTGTGGAATCAACGTGACCATTTTTAAACATAACCAATGTCGGAATGCTCCGCACATTAAAGCGCGCTGAAAGCTGAGGACACTGATCAACATTAATTTTGACAATCTTTACTTTGCCTGCAATCTCGGGTGCTGTTTCCTCAAGAATCGGCAAAAGCATGCGGCAAGGCCCACACCACTCTGCCCAAAAATCCACAATGACAGGCATTTCACTTTGTAAAACGTCTTGCTCAAAAGAGCTATCGGAAACTTGATGAAGGGCCATATTAAAACCATCCTTTCTAAAATGGAAAAACAATCATAAGAACCATTTTATACAGGATAATATAAATTTTTTCAAATTACACATTCATATGTGTATAAAGAGGTAAAATCACTCCAGCCACAATCCACAACAAAAGCAATCCCATCGTCACAATCAAACAAGGCTCAAGCTTTTTAAGAAACGCCACAAGGGTTTCATGGATATCGTCGCGCTCCATCTGATACGCTTTCTTAAAAAACTCTGCAAGACGGCCACTTTTCATGCCCAAAGAGCATAGAGATCGTGCAAATGGCGAAAAAAAACCTGTGTCTGCCATGGTCTCTTCCATTGATTTGCCTTCCAAAAGATCCTTGTGCATCATCTCAATAGTGTTCCGAAGCGACGCATTTTTTATGTGGGTTACGGACTGATCCAGCGATTCTTTAAAAGGCACCCCTGCACCATAAAGCTCACCGACGACACTGAGCCAAGGCATTGTTTGAAAGCGACCGTAAAAAACACCCATCGACGGTATTTTTAAAAGCAGCGGCGTAAGCTTTTTTTGCACAAATGACGATGTAAGAAATAAAAAATAAATCACGGCGATACTGATTAAAAAAAGACAAAAACTCACAGAATAATTTTCAAAAAAAGCCGTGAGTGATATTAATGTACGACTGGCCAGTGGAAGCTCTGATAGACCCATCTCCTTTAGATAAAGGACAACTTCGGGGAGAAGAAATTGCGTGAATAAAGCAAAAAGCCCCACAATGGCTGTCAATAAAAAAAGGGGGTAAAAAGTCACTTGCTTCAACTGGCTACGGTATTTTTCTTTTTGAACAAGATACGCATGGACCTTCAAAAGACCTGCTTCCAACTGCCCTGTCTTAAGGCTTTGATCAAGGATAGATAGCGTAAGCGAATCAAAGACCTTTGAATGCGCTCGAAAACATTCGATCAGTTCGACCCCACTTTCAAGCTGGGCTCTGATCAACATTAAAAGGTAGCGCATAGGCTTGCTATGTGCTGATTTTTCAAGATTATAAAGGGCGCACGCAAGCGGCTCTCCTGCATGCAGCAGCACAGAAAGTTTCAGGAAAAAATTTGATTTTTCCTTCTGTGATATTTTTGAAAAGGAGGTTGATTTGACCACATTATGACGGATGACCGTCGCCTTATGGTTTTTTAAAAGTTGTTGGAGATCGTCCCTCGACGTTGCAAGAACCGTTTCCTGCTGGATCACCCCCGTCGGGTCAAGTGTCGTCAGTTGAGCAAGAATCATACCCTGGCGCCTCGGTTTGCTTTTTTATTATTGTATATAAGTGCACAACACTTGCCATAGGATTTTTTTTAGAGAGAGGCTTTTGAGTCTTTAGGTGTTTTTTTTATGAAGACATTATTTTAATTTATTTTTACAGATTCACGGATCGATCACAACACCACAAATGATGGGGTGGGGATTTTGAGATTTTTTCCCTCCAAAAACATCTTGAGCCGTGCGTAAAAAATACACACTTGCGAACACTGAGTTTATGCGAAATATTCTTGTTTTTTCGCAGGAAACATGGCCTTATAAAAAGTGAAAGAAGGTTTTTTGTGAGGACTCTTTGTGGCAAGCCAACGCTGGCAAAGTGTTGAAATGGTTCGCTTTGAGAACGTATCGCTGCGATACGGTGAGAGCTATCCTGTATTTCGTCATCTTAATTTTTCCTTTACCTCCGGGTCTTTTTATTTTCTCACAGGGGCAAGTGGCGTTGGGAAAACTTCTTTTTTAAAACTTATTTACCGCGAGCTCCAGCCAACTGAAGGGCGCGTGACTGTTTTTGGCCGCGACTTAGCAACACTTTCTCCAGCAGAATTGCCTTATTTTCGTCAGCGCATGGGCCTTGTTTTTCAAGATTGCCGGTTGATTGACACCCTTAATATCCTTGAAAATGTATGCCTGAGTTTGCGCATTTTAGGCACTCAGGCAAAACGTGCCAAAATTTATGCTCATGAACTCCTCGAATGGGTGGGGCTTGCAACACATCTGTATGAGTACCCTCATGCACTCTCTGATGGTCAAAAACAACGTGTAGCCATCGCACGTGCAGTGATTACACGCCCTCTTTTATTGCTTGCCGATGAGCCCACAGGAAATGTGGATGAAAATGCGGCGTTTAAGTTGATGTATCTTTTTGAGGAACTGAATAAAATGGGTACGACAGTCGTTTTAGCCACGCATAATCGCTCGATTGTCAATGAATTTGCCTATCCAGAGCTCATGCTTGAGCGCGGTCATTTGCAGCTGATGAGTGGAGGTGACCGGAGTGCTTTCTAGTAAAAAATCACTGATTCTTGTGGATGAGCATTCGAACAAACCTATTCGTCTTATCATCGGATGCCTTGTTTTTGTGCTGACGCTTGTCATTTCAGGCACACTGGCGCTGAATCATTTCGTTGAAAAATTCACCTCAGATCTCACCTCTAATATTGTTTTTGAAGTGAATTTGACAGGCATTGAACCGCTTCAACAGCCACAACTTTTAGCATCACTACAGCAAGTTATTAATGGTTTCCCCTCCGTGAAAGAAAGCTTCGTTGTCCCCGTCGCCAGTTCCCCCATAGCCTTACACGAAACAGCCGCACCCCTTGCTTTTATTGAAGCTGTCATTCACGAAAAGCCACCGCTTCCTCTGGGTGAAGTGCTTTTAAAAATGCAACAAATTCATCCCCAAGTTCATATTCAATCTCACGCCTTTATGACAGCGAATATTCGTTACTTGTACGAGTGGTTAAAGCTTTTCTCCTATGGGATCATTGCGCTGATCTCCTTTGTGATTATTATTACTATTAGTGTGATTACCCGCTCCGGTTTTCAGATGCAAAAAAATGTCGTGGATATTTTAAGGCTTATCGGTGCACCCAGTACCTATATTGCGAAACAATTTCATTGGATAGCCTTTCGTTTAGGTTTTTCCTCGAGCTTTATCGGTGTTTTTTTCGGTGTTGCTGTGTTTTTCATGACAGCCTATTTTGGCACAAATTTTGGCCTGCCAAAGGATCTTACACTCTTAAACCAAAATCTTATCATTGCCTTTGTTCTCTTGCCCTTTATCGTAGGGTTTATCAGCCTCTTCGTCGCAAGATTTGAAGTGATGCGGACACTGATTAAGCTGGACAAATAACTGATTAGTGTAGATTTTGTTGTAAGTACTACAACTATAACTTCGGTAGTGTGACGCCTTTTTGCCCCATATATTTTCCATGGCGATCTTTATAAGATGTCTCGCACAGAGAATCTGCCTTAAGAAAAAGAAACTGACAGGCCCCTTCATTCGCATAGATTTTAGCGGGCAGGGGGGTTGTGTTAGAAAATTCTAATGTCACATGCCCCTCCCACTCTGGCTCAAGAGGTGTCACATTCACAATAATACCACAGCGTGCATACGTGGACTTCCCAAGACAAATCACAAGCACATCTTTGGGAATGCGAAAATATTCTACGGTACGCCCCAAAACAAAGCTATTGGGGGGAATAATACACACATCGGTTTCTCTATTTACAAAGCTCTGCTCAGAAAATTCTTTGGGATCAACAATCGCATTATCCACGTTGGTGAAAATTTTAAACTCCCGAGAGACGCGCGCGTCATACCCATAGGACGACACACCATAGGACACAACTCCTTTGCGCTCTTGGTGCTCAACAAAGGGTTCAATCATCCCTTTTTGAGCCTGTGCGCGAATCCAATGATCGGGAAGAATAGACATAAAAACGTAACCTTAAGAAAAAGAATGACCTTACTATACTGAAAAAAAGATATTTATCCTAGTCTTAGTCGCTGGATTTGTGAGGAAGATGGCATAGATATTGCAGGATGAAAGGATAGCGCTTTTTAGATGTATCAAAAAATGTTGCCTTGGCTTTCGAGTTTGTTTTTGGGGTTGATTGTATCCGCCTGTAACCCCTTTAAAAACATGGCCCCTGACTCCACAGATATTCAAACGCGCCTCCTCGCCAAAAGGGGGGAGATCCCTGATCCCTATCCTCTTTATTGTTATCAAACTCTTGGCGAGAAAATGTGCTATGAAAAACCCCTTAAAAACGGAGACCCCCGCCTTGCTGGCTATTACGGCCCACCACCACGGCAATATGAGTAACATTATTTTTGAATAATGGCCTTAACATAGTGTGATCTCAAAAGCTATCTTTAGTAATATTCACCCACGCGTAAAATTTCCCAATCAAGGGTGACACCCGATGTTTCTAAAACACGCTGACGGACTTTATCACCAAGATCCTCAAGATCTTTGGCGGAAGCATTCCCTAAATTCATCATAAAATTACAATGCTTTTCAGAGATCACAGCATCCCCTTGCATCAACCCCCGACATCCAGCCTCATCAATAAGTTTCCACGCAGAGTCATTTTCAGGGTTTTTAAAAGTACTCCCTCCTGTTCGTCCCTTCACAGGTTGGGTTTCCTGACGTCTTTCGAGAATATCTTGCATACGCCTTTGAATCTCTTCTTGAGGCGCTTGTGTTGTGTAAAAAGCAGCCTTTGTAAAAATCCAATCCTTTGGCACAGAACATTTACGATAGCCAAAACCCATCTCATCGGCAGAAAGACGGTGAATCTCGCCATTGGGTGTAACAGCTTCCGCCCACAAAAGTCTATCTTTTGTTTCCACACCATAAGCCCCCGCATTCATGGCCAGAGCGCCCCCAATCGTTCCAGGAATACTAATAAAAAACTCAAGACCACTCAGCCCATGAGACTGGCATGTAAGCGCAAGCGTGCGATCCAAGCAGCCTGCGCCTACTTCAACGATATGATCTTTGACAACAATTTGTGAGAAATCCCCGATTAAACGGAGTGTAATCCCTCGAATACCTCCATCACGAATGATAATATTTGAGCCAGCTCCAAGTGTAAAAATGGGAAGCGTGTTGGATTTGAGAAAAAAAATAAGATCATCAAGATCCTTTGGCTTAAAAAGGATAGATGCCGGCCCTCCCACAGAAAACCATGTAAGACTTTTAAGCAAGACATCATATTGGTAACGCCCACGCACCTTTGGAAGATCAAAAGAAAGGGTGTCTGCATCCGACATAGTTTCAAAAGGAAGCGCCATAGATTAACTCACTGCCTTTAGGCTATCATTGTCTGAACTGTCCACCCCCAGCTGATCCAACTGAACAGGGAGAGACGCTGCCCAATACGTAATCGATCCTGCGCCCATGCAAATAACTAAATCACCGGATTGCGAGAGACGCCTTATCATAAAAGGAAGTTCTTTGGGGTCAGAAATCTCATAGACCTCTTGGCCTCTTTCTCGCATTTTATGCGCTAAAATTTCAGAATTAATGCCTTCAATAGAATCCTCTCCCGCAGAGAAAACAGGTGCCAGAATAATTTTATCTGCATCAATCATCGATTCTGAAAAATCATTAAAAAAAGCCTTGAGGCGTGTATAGCGATGGGGTTGAAGAACAGCGATCACACGGCCTTTTGTTGCCTGACGCGCTGCCTTTAGTGTTGTTTTAATTTCCACAGGATGATGCGCATAATCATCAACAATCGTTAGACCATGACTCTCTCCCACTTTTGTAAAGCGCCGCTTCACACCTTTGAAATGGCTAAGTGCTTTGATCATGACAACATCACTTATCCCAAGCTCTTGCGCCACAGCAATGACAGCCAACGCATTTTGCACATTATGCTCACCCATCATTGGTAAAAAGAAACCGCGAATACGACGCGGCATTAATGTCAGCGTTGTTAAGCTTGGCTGAATTGTTGGCGGATTAATATCCACATCAAAGGTAATGCCTTCTTCTGTGGCATGAAGATTGACGGCACGAATGTGCGCCCCCTCCTTGAGACCATAAGTCACAACGCGTTTGCCGATAAGATCTGGAATTATTTTTTGAACTTCCTCATGATCCGCGCACAAAATAGCAGCACCGTAAAAAGGCACACGATCTAAAAAGCGCATAAAAGCCGATTTTATCTCGCTAAAATCTTTATAAAAATCCATGTGATCTTCATCGATATTTGTGACCACCGCAAATGTTGGAAAAAGTTTGACAAAACTACCATCGGATTCGTCCGCCTCAGCAATCACCCAATCCCCCGTACCCAAGCGCGCATTCGTATTATAGGCGTTAAGGATACCCCCATTAATAATTGTTGGATTAAGTTCCGCTTCGTCAAAAAGAGCCGCCATGAGAGACGTCGTTGTTGTTTTACCATGCGTTCCAGCAATGGCGACAGCGAATTTAAGACGCATCAGCTCGCCTAGCATTTCTGCACGTTGTACAACCGCAATACCTTGATTTTGCGCAGCGATGACTTCTGGGTTATTTTTAGACACAGCCGTTGAAACAACAATAACCTGAGCGCCCTGAATATTCTCAACCGCATGGCCAATGTGAATTTTAATCCCAAGATTTCTAAGGCGCTGAATATTAGAGCTTTCGTTCGCATCACTCCCTGATACGAAATAACCAAGGTTCGATAACACCTCCGCGATTCCACTCATGCCAATACCCCCAATGCCCACAAAGTGAATATGCCGTATGAAATGAGGAGAAATGCGCATGGTGCCTCTATAACTATTTAATTGTTTGTCTCTAATGGTGGTAGCAAATCTTGGATCACTTGTGCAAGATGTGATGCTGCTTGCACCATACTATAATTTTGAATATCCTTGGCTTTTTTTTCAAGTATTTCAGGCTGATTTAAACTTTTTTGCAGAATTTCTGCAAGCTTTTGAGGGGTAAGATTTTTTTGCTCTTCTAAAAAGCACGCATCGCCCAAAGCCTTTGCATTATACAATTGATGATGATCCGTCGCATAAGGATAGGGGATAAAAAGTGCTGCGCGCCCTGCAATAGTCAGCTCTGAGACTGTAGAAGCTCCCGCGCGCGCTATCACCAAATCCGCCTTTTCATAAAGCTCCTGTACATGATCAAAAAAAGGCTTGAGTGTTACATGCATACCAAGATCATCATAAGATTTTTGTGTGGATTCCAAAAGCTCCGCACGGCATTGCTGCACCAATGTAATATTCTTACGCTTCTGTGCCGATAAAAGTGATAGAGCTTCTGGCAAAAGGGTTGAGAAAAAAGCAGCTCCCTGACTGCCTCCTGTGGCAAAAAGACTGAGATGATTCTTTTTCGGTTGATAGGGCGTGCAGGGATGAATACGGGCGGGATTACCCGTCACACAATGAGAAATCCTTGTATCAAAGGCCATTGTCTTTTCAAAGGAGAGAGCAACATGTCGCGCGCGCTTAAGAAGAGAGCGATTCGCACGACCAATATAAGCATTTTGTTCGTGGAGAATTGTTGGAATGCCGAGCATCTGCGCCGCTAAAACAGCGGGCACACTTGGATAGCCCCCAAACCCTACGACAATAGAGGGTTTTTCTGTTAAAAACAGATAAAAGCACCGTAAAAAACTCCAAAACATCGCGAAAATAAAAAGAGGAACTTGTATTTTTTTTGAGCGTAGTGGGATAAAAAGTTTGATGGCATTCACGTTTGGCTCGCTCACTCTTTTATCTGAAATAACTGTGATCTCAGTATCTGTCCTAGCCTTTAAAAGCGCGCGCGCTGTTGCAATAGCTGGGAACAAATGCCCCCCCGTTCCTCCCGCACATAAATAAATTTTAAAAAGACTGTTGCTCAATTTTTTTTGCATGAACATATGTTTAATTGGATAGAATACGCTATCCTACCCTTTTTTCTTTTTTTCTCACAATAACCATGATGAAAAGGCGCACAATATTTGTGAAAAAGCTCCTCACACTTATGATATTCTTGTTTAGCGTTACACTTTATATGTTTCTCCTGTCATAGCAAGTCATAAAAAGGAAGATAGTGAGAAGACTAGAAAACCTAGTCTTAATGACAGTATGACGCAAAAAAAATTGATCCATGTGATATCACAGGTCTTGATAAGGCTGAACTGCTTCTAGAACTTTATAATGTGGCTCTTTATCACAACCTCACATCAAAATCTTACACTTTTATTACTCTTGATGAGGCAAGAAGAGCGCTCGAAAAAGCTGATAACGGATATATTGAGTTCCTTCATGACAAAGTATTACAGGTTAACTTAGGTGAAAATGTCAAAGTTTTAAAGACAACTATCTTCAACCGCGGTTATGGAGAAAATGCTGCAGAAAAAGTGATGAAAGAGTTAAGAGAAAAAACTAAAAATTAGTAGACCATCAGCGTCGCACCCCAGGTAAAACCTCCGCCCATCGCAGGCATCACAATCACGTCTCCACGCTTAATGCGCCCATCTTTTACCGCAACATCAAAGGCCAAAGGAATCGTCGCAGCCGATGTATTTGCGTGCTCTGCAATCGTTGAAATCACCTTATCCATAGGAAGTTTGAGGCGCTCCGCAAGGCCTTCAATAATACGCTGATTTGCCTGATGAGGAACAACCCAGTCAATGTCCGCATCCTTAACATGATGATCTGCAAGAACACAATCAATCGCCTTTGCCATATTCACAACCGCTGCTTTAAAAACCTCTTTCCCATTCATGTGCAAAGTTCCAAAGTGCCCTTGGCTCGCTCCTCCTTGCGTATAAAGCGCATCCTTAAAAGCACCATCCGCATAAAGTTTTGTGCCCAAAATGCGTGACGTATCTTTTGAATCTGTGGCCTTGAGAATAAAGGCCCCCGCGCCATCGCCAAAAAGCACACAAGTGCTCCGATCAGTCCAATCCAAAAGCCGCGACATTGTCTCTGCCCCTATCACAAGTGCACATGTACTTTGCCCTGACTTTATATACATATCCGCCGTGTTAAGGGCGTAAATAAAACCTGAACACACGGCTTGGACATCAAATGCGGCACAGGGAGGGATACCAAGGGCTGTTTGCACAAGGGCTGCTGTTGCAGGAAACGTATAATCCGGTGTTGTTGTCGCCACAATCACAAGATCAATGGCCTCGGGAGTTATCTGAGCATGCTCAAGAGCCAACCTCGCTGCTTTTATTGCAAGATGAGACGTCAACTCTCCCTCTGCCGCAATATGCCGTTTAGCAATACCAACACGGCTGCGAATCCATTCATCAGAGGTTTCTAATGTCTGTGCAAGGTCATTATTTGTGACAATTTTTTCTGGAAGATACGCTCCAACGCCGATAACTTTTGATGCAACCATGAATGACGTCCTCTCGTTTTTTAATCGTTAGACTTAAATAATCCTTCAAATGTTTTTGTAGTTTAACCATGTCATGGAAAAGAGCAACGAGATTTTATCTTTTTAAAAGGGGGTGCCCCCGATTAATTTTATTGAAAAAAAGGTTATAGCCACCTCTTCCCCCATCCTTTTAGTTCTTTTTAATTTTTTCATTCGCCTTATCCACAAGATCCCAAATATCTTTAGGCAAGAAATCCTCTTGAGTTTTCAAAAATTCATAATTCTCCTCAAGGCTTGCCTCAGGCATAAAGTTAACAGGTTTTTTCGTTTTTTCTGTATCGATGTTTATTTTTATGTCGCGGCAGTTAACTAGTTTTTCAAAAAGAAAGTGCGCCATCTTTCTAAAAAACCCATCATATTCATTCAGGCCTTCTTTTACAATGAGTGGGGCTTTGCTGTCATCTTTGCACAAAGTAGAGGTATATTTTGTACAAAGTTCTCCCGTCTCCTCAAAGTTTTCAGGTAATTTCTCGTAAACAATTTTGAATCCGCTACGATACTTAAGTGTGTAAAATTGTGAAGAATCCCCATGGCGTGTAAAGAAAATCCCCTTATCATTAATGGCAAGATCGACATATGCCGTAAAATTTTTTTCAATGTGTTTTTCCTCTAAGTTTTTTTCTCCTGCCATGACTTCATTGATGGAGGAAATACAAAAGAACACAGCACTTATGAAAAATAATATTATTTTATGAGGCATTTATTGAATCCTTTTTTATTATGAACATGTCCTGTCTAAATGATTGCAGCACACTTTGCAAGATCTGATGCAATCAGACGCTTCATTCACCCTCGTCAATCTCCACAAATTATGATAGTTTAACGTAAATTTTATAATTAAAGGGTGCTTGCCTTGAAGATTGCTGTTGCTAAAGAACATTCACCTTACGAATGCCGTGTTGCTCTCACGCCTGAAGGTGTGAAAAAATGCATTACCTTGGGGTATAACGTTTTTGTTGAAAAAAATGCAGGCGAGAGGGCCGGTTTTGATGACGATGCCTACAAAGCAAGCGGTGCCATCGTTGAAGAAGATCTTTCAAAGCTTTTTGGTGATGCTAACATAACACTCCGTATTCAACCCCCTTCGGCGCAGGAGATCGCTTATCTCCCCCCCCATAGCAGTCTTATTGGGCTTTTAAAACCTCATATGAAGAATGATGAGCTGAATGCCCTCGCCCGTGAAAAAGTTACATCCTTTGCCCTTGAAATGATTCCAAGGATTACACGCGCGCAAAGTATGGATGTGCTCTCCTCTCAAAGCAATTTAGCAGGATACCGTGCTGTCATTGAAGGTGCCCATGCGCTCAATCGCACATTTCCGATGATGATGACACCGGCTGGAACGATTGCACCGATGCGTGTTCTTATCCTTGGTGCGGGTGTTGCAGGCTTGCAAGCCATTGCTACAGCAAAACGGTTAGGGGCGATTGTCTCAGCTTTTGATGTACGTTCTGCTGCAAAAGAACAAGTAGAAAGTCTTGGCGCAACATTTATTGCAATCGAGGCTGAAGAGTCCGGTGATGGTTCCGGTGGTTACGCCAAAGAAATGGGTGACGCTTATCAAAAAGCTCAAAAACTCAAATTGACAGATGTTCTGAAAACACAAGATCTTGTGATTACCACAGCTCAAATTCCAATGAAAAAAGCGCCTATCCTTATCGATGAGGATATGGTCAGTGTCATGAAAAGTGGGTCAATGATTATTGATCTTGCGAGTGAAACTGGAGGAAATTGCACGCTCACAAAACATGGTGAGACTGTCACACACGGTGGTACTCAAATTTATGCGCCACTCAATATCATGAGTGCGATTGCCTATGATGCGAGTCAGCTTTTTAGTCGTAACAATGTGCATTTTATCACAAATCTTATCAAAGAGGGGCAGATTCAGTTCGACGATGAGATTGTCAAAGCGACGTGTCTCACACATGAAGGTGCGATTATCCATCCGCTTTTCAGCGAAAAAAGAAAAGGAGATTAAATGATGCAACCGATTATGGATAAAATGAATGAGCTGACAAAAGCCATGCAATCTTTGCTTCAACAGAGCAGTGATATTCAGCAGTCACTGGGTCATATCCAAGCGATCTCACCTCACGGCACCTTAGATCCTTTGATGATCGGACTCACCGTTTTTGCTCTTGCGTGCTTTGTCGGATATTACGTTGTTTGGCGCGTTACACCAGCTTTACATTCGCCTCTCATGGCTGTAACAAATGCTATTTCCAGTGTCATTATCGTAGGCGCACTTTTGGCGGCTGGACCTCTTGAAAGTAGTGCTACAGGCATTGGCCTTTTGGCTGTATTCCTCGCATCGATTAATATTTTTGGAGGATTTGTTGTTACAAACCGTATGCTTGCTATGTTTTCAAAAAGCAAGAAATAGCCTATAAAAAGGGATTTTTATACAATGTCAGTGAATATTTCAGCTTTCTTTTACCTCCTTTCTGCCCTTTGCTTTATTATGGCACTGCGCGGGCTTTCTTCTGCAGCCACATCAAAAAATGGCAATCTTTTTGGCATGGTTGGCATGGGCATTGCCATTGCAACAACGCTTTTCAGTCCTGTTGTCGGTCACTATTTTCCCATTCTTGCAATGATCGCTGCGGGAGGACTTGTTGGTATTTTTATTGCAAAAAAAATAAAAATGACAGCCCTGCCTCAACTTGTGGCGGGCTTTCATAGTCTTGTGGGACTCGCAGCTGTGTGTGTGGCTTTCGCAGCTTATCTCGATCCTACAGCCTATGGCATTGGTATAAAGGGGCATATCCGAACGATGAGCCTTTTTGAAATGAGTCTTGGCGCTGCGATTGGTGCAATTACATTTTCTGGCTCGCTCATTGCCTTTGGAAAGCTCCAAGGGCTTATCTCCGGAAAACCGCTTGTGTTTGAAGGCCAGCACAAACTTAATGCTGTTTTAGGAAGCGTTCTCGTTCTCAGTATTCTTCTTTTTACCCTGACGGGCCATTTAACTTTTCTTTATCTCTTAACATTTATCGCCTTTGCACTCGGATTTCTCATGATTTTGCCTATCGGAGGCGCCGACATGCCCGTTGTTGTTTCGATGTTGAATTCTTATTCTGGATGGGCAGCCGCCGGCATCGGCTTTACGCTTAGCAATAATCTTCTTATTATTACAGGCGCTCTCGTTGGCGCCTCTGGTGCTATTTTGAGTTATATCATGTGCAAGGGAATGAACCGTTCCATTATGAATGTGATTCTTGGCGGATTTGGAACAGATGTTTCTGCCACAGCGATCTCTAATGGTGGTCAGTCTCATGATCGCCCTGTTAAGGTCAGTAGCAGCGAGGATGCAGCGTTTATTCTCAGTAATGCAAGCAGTGTTATTATTGTGCCTGGATATGGTATGGCTGTTGCTCAAGCTCAGCATGCTTTGCGTGAAATGGTGGATATTCTCAAAACCAAGGGGATAAAAATCCGTTACGCGATTCATCCCGTAGCGGGACGTATGCCAGGGCATATGAATGTTTTACTTGCCGAAGCAAACGTTCCTTATGAGGATGTCTTGGAACTTGATGAGATTAATAGTGATTTTGGGACAACGGATGTTGCTTTTGTCATTGGGGCCAACGACATTACAAATCCTGCAGCAAAAACAGATAAAAGCTCACCCATTTACGGCATGCCTGTATTGGATGTAGAGCGTGCGAAAACGGTTTTATTTATCAAACGCTCTCTTGCTTCGGGGTATTCGGGCGTAGATAATGATCTTTTTTATCGTGATCATACATTTATGGTCTTAGGTGATGCTAAAAAAGTATGTGATGCGATTATCAAAGAAACATAAACTCCTATTTACATCGCTTTATTATAAATTTTATTTATTGTTCACACTATATTAATCTTTTTCTGATTGAATGAGACCATAACGGAATTTTTATCTGAAAAGGATGAATGTAATGCTTTTTCTCAAATACATCGTACCTCTTTGCCTGATACTTTCTTTAGGTCACTCCTTTGCAAGCAATAGTGAGGATTTAATAGATATTAATGAGGAAAAAAAATTTCTTATCTCTAAGAAAGATTCTTTTATCAAAAATCAAAAAGACATGATCAACAAGGAGGAAGGCCTTGATTTTATCGGTGTGGGTCTTTTTCGAGGAAAAGATCCGTTCAGTGATCTCATATGTCTTGGCTCGGCAAGCCGGTGGTCCCATGTCGGAGCCATTGTCAAGGGCACAACAAGTCAAAAAGAATATGTTTATGAAACAACTGGTGCCCCCAGCGAAATAGCAGAGGGCATCTTACCTGAAGCACGCATCACACTTTTAGATGATGTTGTTAAAAACTACAGCGGTAACGTCGCCAAAAGAGAATTTGTTTTCTCTGATAAAAAACCTGATTCAAAAACAGGCAAGGACTATGTCCTTAAAAATATTGGCAAGCCTTATGAAAAGGATTTAAGCGCTCTTGTGAAGGCGTTAAGAGATTCTAACACAGGATGCGATGTCAAAAGCACTTTTTGTAGCGAAGAGGTTATTCTTTTGATGGAATATCTGGATATACGCAAAAAAGACAATGAGAGTGAGGAAAACTTCTTGCCACGCAATTTTGGGGATTTGCTCTCTCAACCACCCTTTGTGGGCACTTATGGAGGGTCATTTTCTTCCTCAATTGATATTTTAAAGCAGGTTGAAGATGAGGATACTTATATTTCATGCCCATGCCCTTGTATTATTCTATAGCACGATATGAAAATTTTTATTTATACATTGATAGGATTTTTCATCTTCTATAGGATGACGTCTATTGAAGCCCTTAAAGAAGAAGTCGTGATGGAAAATACAGAAAATACAGCCGATTTTCCATCGCTTTCTTTGGCTGAGGCCCAGCTCAAACTTCCTCTCATTTCTTTTTATTTTATTCGGCACGGGGAAACCGATTGGAATAAAGATCATCGGATCATGGGACAAACGGATATTCCGCTAAATGAGACAGGACGTGCACAAGCCTATAAAGCAGCACTGCTCCTGAAAAATAAAGGCATCAAAAAAATTATTGCAAGTCCCCTGAGGCGGACAAAAGAAACGGCTGAAATCATTCAAAAAGTTCTTGGCGAGGATATACCTCTTTTCCTGGATCCAGGTCTTATGGAGTGCAACTGGGGATCACTCGAAGGACGCGTCAATAACCATCTTCCCTCACTTCATGAGTGGGCTCTTGGAAAAACGCCTAAGGGGGGGGAAAGTGTCACGCATTTTATAACACGCATCAGCACAACAATGGATCACCTTTTAACACAAAAAAATATTCTTATTGTCTCGCACGGGGGTGTGTTTTGGGGGCTCACTGAGTTGCTTGAGCATCATCCTGAAAAAACAGAGAATGCCATTCCTTATTATTTTAGAGCGCCACCCAAAGAGAATATGCCTTGGTTTATCTATCCTCTTGAGTAGCTGAAGATTTTAGAATCTTAATCTTTAAAGACCAAGATAGGCTTTTTTAACGCCTTCATCCTGGATAAGATCCTTTGCATCGCCACACAATGTAACCTGACCATTTTCTAAAACAAACGCCTTTGACGCAATCTCAAGAGAGGCCACCACATTTTGCTCCACAAGCACAATCGTCATTCCCATGTCATGAAGCCGCACGATCATGCGAAACATTTCTTTCACCATCAACGGAGAAAGCCCAAGAGATGGCTCGTCAAAAAGAATCAGCTTAGGCTCCCCCATAAGGCAACGGCCAATCGCCAGCATCTGCTGCTCTCCCCCCGACAGAGTCCCTGCATTTTGAAAAGCGCGCTCTTTGAGTTTTGGAAAAAGGTGGTAAACATAATCAATATTGGTCTTAATATGCGCTTTAGAACGCTTAAGTGATCCACCCACTTGAAGGTTTTCTAAAATTGTCATGTTTGGAAAAACCTGACGTCCTTCTGCAACATGACCAATCCCAAGCTCTGCAATTTCGTGATTTTCACACCCTACAATATTTTTTCCTTCAAAGAAAATCTCACCCGACCGGGGTTGATGAATCCCCGCAATAGTGCGAATAAGAGAGGTCTTTCCTGATCCATTGCCGCCAACAATCGCTGTCAGTGCTCCTTTTTCAACATTAATATTCACACCAAAAAGAGCCTGTGCATCATCATAAAAGAGATCAAGATTTTTAATATCAAGTATCATTACGCAGCAACCTCACCTAAATAGCACTCAAGAACCCGTGGATCTTTTGTCACGATTTCGGGTTTTCCTTCAGCAATTTTTTCCCCATGATTAAGAACAATAATGTGATTACTAAGGCGCATAACAGCACGCATCACATGCTCAATCACAATAATACTCAAGCCCAACTGCTTATTAAGATTTTGTAAAATATCCACCATCGTATCCACTTCATTCGGACGCAAACCCGCCATCACTTCATCCAATAAAATAAGCGATGGTTTTGTTGCAAGGGCACGCGCCACCTCGAGACGTTTACGCTCTGGCAATGTGAGATACTCTGCTTGTTGATTTGCCTTATCCTGTAAATCAAGAAGCTGAAGAATTTCAAGTGCATTTTTCTTTGCACGACTCATATCATGCTCTTTTGAGAGAGCGCCAATCACAACATTATCAAGTGTTGTCAGTTCTTTAAAAGGGCGCACAATTTGAAAAGTACGGGCCATACCAAGGGTACAAATCTCATGGGGTTTGAGCTTTGTAATATCTTGCTCGTTAAAGAAAATATGACCATGGTCCGGCTGAATAGCGCCTGCAAGAAGATTAAAAAATGTTGTTTTTCCTGCACCATTGGGACCGATCAACCCAATAATTTCGCCTTCGCGCATACGAAAAGAAACATTATGAACGGCTTTGACACCTTTAAAAGATTTTGACAGATTCTCAATCCGCAGCAAGGGGTTAAAGGACATGAGCATTACCTTTGATCCTTTTGTGAAGAGTTGGCCAAATTCCCTTAGGTAAAAAAAGCATAATTGAAAGCATCGCCGTTCCATAAAATAAATGTTTGAGACCTGGCACATGAACGCTGAACATATCCATCAAATGGGCAAGACCTTCTCCCATAGGTGTCAGCAAGAGTGCCCCTACAATGGGACCAAAAAGTGTTCCAACCCCTCCCACAATGGGCCCCATGAGAAATTCAATAGAACGTGCCATTGCAAAAGTTTGTTCGGGAAAAAGACTATTTTGATAAAAAGCAAAGACAAGACCCCCAAGGGACGCTATCCCTCCTGAGAGAGCTACAGCAATGATTTTGACATTAAGCAGCGGGATCCCAAGTGACTCTGCAGCTTGCTGATCTTCACGCAGCGCCAACATAAAATAGCCAAGACGTGTACGCAAAAGTTTTCGAATCGCTAAAAATAAAAGCACAACCATGGCAAGGAAAAGATAATAGAACACTATGGGCTGACCTCTTAAGTGCACAATATCAAGGGCTTGGCCTCCTTTTACAGGAAGGAAAAGACCGGCTGTGGCGCCAAAATAATGCCAATGCTCAAAAATTAAGCGTGCACACTCTGCAAAAGCAATAGTTAAAAGCGCAAAGTGCACGCCTTTGATCGCAAAGCGAAAGCCAAGCCATGCCATAAAGGCACCAAGGGCCGCTGTCAGGCTAAAAGCTAAAATGGCTGTGAGCCACGGAGATAAATTAAAATGCACAAAAAGCCCTGCACCGATGTAGGCCCCAAGCCCAACATAGAGAGCATGCCCCAGAGAAAGTTGGCCTGCGTAGCCCATCATTAAATTCCACGCCTGGCCTACATACGCAAAATAGAACGATAAAATTAAAATGGAAAGAATATAGTCATCCAACACCCATGGGGCTAAAAGAGCGACAAGTCCGAGAGCAACCGGTAGAAAAAGCTTCATGATTGTTTAAATAATCCTTGAGGTTTGAACATAAGTACAATGATAAGAAGAGCAAAACTAAAGAGCGATTTGAGCGATGGCTCTGTAAAATAACCCGCATAGCTTTGCACAAGGCCTATAAGAACACCTCCGAAAAGAGCGCCTGGCATACTTCCAAGGCCTCCAATAATGACAATCACAAACCCTAAAAGAGTCAGTTCAGGCGCTAAGTGCGGCGTCACATTGAAAATAAGGCTGAGCAAGCTTCCTGCAATCGCCACACACCCAGCACCAATACCAAAACTCATGGCGTACAAGTGTTTATAATTCAACCCCACAACCTTGGCACCTAAAAGATTATCTGCACAGGCCCGAATCATTTTTCCCATCAGCGTATATTTGAAAAAAGCAAAAAGGCCTACTGCGACAAGAAGAGAAACACAGGCTGTGTAAACACGGGTTTTATCAATAAGAATGGCTCCAAATTCAAAAGATTCGAGGCTGTAAGAAACATTTACGGCTTTGGCTTCGGGGCCAAAAATAATCAGTTGGAGGTTTAAAAGAATAAGCGCCACAGACGCAAGAACGATAAATTGCACATGCTCAGGCTTTTCTAAAAGACGATTGATCAACCCCCTTTGCAACCCATAGCCCAATCCAAACAGCACAAGGGCTAAAATCGGTGCGGAAAGAATGGGATCAAGCCCTAAAAGTTTGTGGAGAATAATGGCGCCATAAACGCCTATCACCATCATTTCACCGTGGGCAAAATTCACCACACGAATCACACCAAAAATTACAGAAAGTCCGAGCGCCATAAGCCCATACACAAGACCTATAAGCAAACCATTCACACCAACATTAATGAGTGTCATCATAAAATTTAAGCAGCTCCATGATAAAGAGGAATAGGGAAGATCGGCTCTGCTTCCCGGGCATTTTTAGGGAAGATCACCGTTGGGCGTTCATTCAGATTTTGCATGGAGGCAGACTGAAGATTTTTACTTTGCCCCTTACTATCAAATTGAATAGGCCCCCCAAGACACACATGATTCTCAATGTATGTTGCCGCAATCATATCACGCAAAATCTTAGGCTCTTTTGATTTTCCACGGGCCACAGCATCGCAAATAATATGGATCGCTTCAAACGTAAAGGCCGCACTCGTTTCAAAAAAGCATCCTGGGAACATACGATTGTAAACCTCAAGCACAGACTTTGACAAACTAGCTTTTGGATTGTACCACGCCGTATTCGAAATCCAGTAATTGCTTTTGTCACCAAGCTGATCAAAAAATTCTTTTTCATACATCCCAGGACTTCCAGGGTTAATCACGCCCATCACATTCAATTTTTGCTTTAAAATCTCTTTAATCATCAAGACAGCATCATCAAGACGTGTCGCAGGCATAATCAGCTCAGCACCACTCGCTTTTATTTTTCCCACCTCTGTGGATAAATCTTGTGTTTTAGGATCATAAGCAATGGTTTGAATAATTTTAAAAGGCATGTCCAGTTCGGGCATAAGCTCCTCGATACCTGCGCGCATCACTTCGCCATAGGTATCATTGACGTGAATAAAGGCTGCTGTTTTAGGGAAAATTCCTTTTTCCCGAAATAGATCCTTCATAAGGCTCATACCATTTCGGATGAGCATGGGACCTGTGGGGAAGTTTCTAAAAACATAGCGATAGCCCTGCTCTGTAATCTGAGGCGCTGAGGCAATATTAATCACAAGGGGCATACCACGCTGCTCACAGACCTGGGCTACAACAGATGTTACACCTGAATCATAGGCGCCAACGATCGCATGCACGCCACTATTAATGAGCTTTTCCGTCTTTGTTCGCCCCACATTTGCATTCGATTCTGTATCGGCAAAAACAAGCTCAAAGTCCACACCCAAATGAGGCTTTAAAACGTCAAAAGCAATATCCGCTCCCTTTTTGCACTCTTGTCCAAGCGCTGACTCGTGGCCCGACGTAGGCAAAAGAACCCCAATTCTCAACGTATCGGCGGACGCTTTTTTTGAGCAAGATAAAAGGGGGAGAGCCGCTGTAGACAAAGCCGCCAAACTAAATTCGCGTCGTGTAAACTGGACCATATTTTTTTATTTTTCAATCATTCGTCTAAGTTTCACCTTTTAAGAAAGCAGACTCGCCCTGAAAACTCAAGAAATTTTTATAAAATTGAATGATTAAATGCAGAAAAACGCTTTATCTTTTTTGCAAATTATTGAAACTTTATGTAAAATAGTATATAAATTGATTAAATTTTAGCCTTGAGGTTATTTGTTTGTCCTCACTTTCCTTTCCCTCCAGTACCCTTGAAACGCCTTCTGTCGGTGACTATATCGACTTACTCAAGCCCCGCGTCATGTCCCTTGTGGTTTTCACAAGCATCACAGGTTTGATAACAGCTCCTGGAAAAATTCACCCCATTATCGCACTCATTGCTATTCTCTCCACTGCCATTGCAGGAGGTGCTGCCGGTTGTCTCAATATGTGGTGGGAAGCTGATCTTGACCGTAAAATGGAGCGCACAAAAAATCGTCCTTTACCGCGAGGAGCGATTGATCCTGATTCAGCACTGGCTTTTGGAATAATTTTAGCCCTTGGCTCTGTTTTTCTGATGGCGATTGCAGTGAATTATCTTTCAGCTTTCTTGCTGATGTTTACAATTTTTTTTTATATCGTTGTGTATACAATCATCCTCAAACCACGCACACCGCATAATATTGTGATTGGCGGATTAGCCGGTGCTTTGCCCCCTCTGATTGGATGGACAGCGGTAACCGGTGAAATAAACCTCCCCCCACTTATCATGGTCGCTATTATTTTCTTTTGGACAGTCCCCCACTTTTGGGCTCTTGCTCTTGTCAAAGCCAAAGACTATGCACAGGCGAATATTCCAATGATGCCCAACACCCACGGTCCTTTGTCCACAAAAAAGCAGATGTTTTTTTATACGGTCCTTACGGTTCTATGCGCATCGACGCTTTGGATAATTGGCTTTAGTGGCCTCTTTTTTTTGACCATAAGTCTAGGTTTAGGAAGCGTCTTTCTCTATCTTAGCTATGCCCTCATAGCCCGGGAAAAAGGGCATGAGATGCGCCTTTTCACCTATTCTATTTTTTACCTTTTCGCCCTTTTTCTCAGCATTATTATCGATCAAAGGATATTTTTATGAACGATCCTAATCTTCGCAAACGCAACCGCGCGGTCCTCATCGTTCTTGTTAGCCTCGCTCTTCTGCTCTACGCCGTTGGTTTTATCCGCGTAAGTTTCTGAGAGAGGCTGTCAGTCACGCCCAAAGAAAATTACTCCGCGTCTTGAGAAACTTCATCTTCAGGAATAATTTCAAAATGTGCGTCGGCGTATTCCGTCCATTTTCCCAATAGAGATTCCATGCCCATCTTCCACAGCCGCTCCAGACGACGAGTGAGTTTCTTTTCTTTATCTAAAAGTGCGATCCCTTCCTTAAGCTCATCCTTTGTAAGGCCAAACTCCAGGTATTTCTCATCGATTTTATTATTAATAATATCCCAGTATTCCTTCAAAATAGACAAATTTAACTTTTTTATCTCTGATGTAATCTTATCTTCTTCGGCTTTAGTCTCCTCAAGATTTAGTTTAAGCTCGGCTAAAGTTTTTTGAAGGTTTTTATACGCATCACTTTCTGGATCAAGTGTTGCCAGCTTAGAGGACTTGTCCTCTAAAAGACCCTCCAAAAGATCTACACTTCTGGACAACATATCTTTTTGATTAGAAAGTTTATTCTCGGTCTCAATCAGGAACTCTCTCTCCTCATCTACGTCACCTTTAAAGGATTTAAACTCCTCACTTTTTCTATATTCGTTGATAAGAGAGTCTACTTCTTTATACTTTTTTAAAAGCAAAAGATCTTTGTCTTTCCACTTATTCATTTCTTTCTCGAGGCGACTCTGCACATAATGATCGCGGTCTCCTCCTTCTTTTTCCAATTTCTCAAAAAATTTAATTCTTTCTTTATCATATTCTTTTTGAGTGAGATGTTTTTTTTCTGTCGCCTCTTGATTTATCTCCTCATTATTACTACTCCAAGAGGATGTCACCCCCCCCCCAAACAACGCAAGAGAGAGCGCAAATGTTTTATACAGTGTGTTCATAATAAAATTCCCATCAATTCATCATTAAATCACTTCTAGTTATAGAGGATAAAAATTAATAGACAATGAATAATGATGGGAGATTTAATGAAATTTTATTATTTTGGAAAGAACTCGTTTGTATCTCCTAAAAGATAATAATTCGTAAGCCCCGCCCACTCAGTACAGACTTGTTTAAAGGCCATAGGCGTGATGCGTTGCCTTATTTGTGCAAACCAAAAAGTGAAACTCATTTTGCCCGGAGTATGATAATCTACAGGATAAGGGATGATATTGAACCCTTCTTTGCGAAATAAGCCAACGGCCCTTGGCATATGAAAAGCTGACGTCACAAGAATATAAGTTCCTTTTGGATCGATAAGTTTTTTAAGAAAAACAGCGTGATCTTGAGTCGTGCGGGAATCAGTTTCGATCACAATATGGTGACGTTGAATCCCTTCTTCAAGGAAAATTTTCTCTGTCCACTCTGATTCGATCACATTTCCTGTTGAAATAATTTTTGCATGGGGAAATTTCTTGGCAAGCTCAATAAATTGATAAATACGTGTTCCTGCCATATTATACACAGGCTCGCCACGCTCTTTTGTTTCCAAAAGGGAAAAACTTCCCCCGAGCAAAATCAAACCATCCACATGATCTGGAAGCTCTTTTGGCCTTGGGATACGATTTTCAAACTTGACAAACATCCAAGGGGCGAAGGGAGAAAAATTAATAAAAATTAGAGGAACAGCCCCTAAAACAAAAAAAGTAAGCGCTTTTCGGCATTTTTTTAAGATTAAGAAAACAAGACCAAGGACAAGAGATCCAAGCGCTAAAAGATCGAGATTAATGAAAAACCAGAAAAAATAGTAGAGAATGATGTCCATAGGATTTTTCTTAAAAAATAATTAAAGTTGACATAATACACTTACACCAGGAAGGCCACACTCTTCAAGATACTCTAAAAAGGCCCCCCCCGCTGTGGAGACAAAACTTAGATTTTTTTTATCATCGCCAAGACAAGCTAATGTATCACCCCCCCCTACAAGGGTTGTTGCCCCTTCTTTTGTACGCTTGGAAAGAGAGTGCACAATGGACGCTGATCCCTCATCAAAAGGCTTTTTTTCAAAAACACCAAAGGGCCCATTCCACACAATAGTCGAGGCTAAGCTCACTTTATCTTCGATCATCTGACGGGTCTTCGGACCAATATCAACAATCTTTAGTTTGGGTGGAACATTCACAATATCAAGGGTCATTGTCAGTGTCGGATGATCAAGATCGTCCACCACAATCGCGTCAATGGGCAGCATAAATTTCAGTGGATTTTTCCGTAAAAAAGCACCCGCTTCCTCCAAAAAATCTTTTTCATAAAAAGACGCCCCGGGTTTCAAAAGACCTGCGGCCACAAGAAATGTATTGGCCATGCCCCCGCCCGGAATAATCAGTGTGGAAAGTTTCAAGAGGCTTTCAAGAAGTTTCATCTTTGTCGAAACCTTTGCCCCTCCCAAAAGCGAAAGCGTATAGGTTTTAGCGTTAGGGGCCTCACCCCATCCTTTTTCACAAAATTGCTTGAGATATGTTACTTCTGTAAGGAGATTATACCCTGCAATACGTACCTCCATGCGCTTTGGAACACCATAAACGGACGCATGTTTACGATGACTCACAGAAAAAGCATCATTCACATAAATCGAACAAAGGGACGCTAAATCTGCAGAAAAATCACTCTCATTTTCCTCCTCGCCCTTCCAAAAGCGTATGTTTTCAAGCAGCACAAATTGACCCTCCTCAAGGGTTTGAAGCATTTCTTGCGCATGCTCAAGGGTCTCTGAAAACTTAACTTTTTGATGTAGTTTTTCCTCCAAAAGAGGTAAAAGAATTTTTGTACTTAGTGCCTCCTCTCTTTTTTGAGGGCGCCCACGATGAGTCACGATAAGGGTTTTCGCTCCTTTTTCTTTAAGCGCCAACAGCGTTTGCATGGATGCATCCAAACGTGAGGTGTCCGTCACGTTCCCCTCATCATCCACAGGCATATTCAGATCCAGACGGAGAAAAACATTTTTTCCCGCTACATCTGCATTCTCTAAGGTTAAAAATCCACCCATAGCATTCCTTAATCTCTAAAATAATGTGCCCTTGATGATTCTAGCAGTTTCACTTTTTAGAAAAAACTCTCTTGTGAGATCAGATAGCCACCGTGTGCTTTGACTTTGAGCCAAAGAAAAACTAAAATCGGGCATTCATTCTTCTTTTTTGCGAGAAAACTATTGATGCGCGCATTCGTTTTTCCAGGACAAGGCTCCCAAGTTGTGGGGATGGGGCAAGATTTTTATGAGCACTTTAAAATTGCTAAGGATACATTTGATGAAGTGGATAGTGTTTTAGCGCCTCTGTTGCATCAAAAACTAAGCACTATTATTTTTGAGGGGCCTGCGGACACGCTTACGCAAACCCTTTATACACAGCCAGCCCTTATGACTGTCAGCATAGCTATTTATAGAACCCTTGAGTACACACTTAATGTAGATCTCACGGCAAAGGCAGCTTTTATGGCAGGACACTCTCTTGGGGAGTACAGTGCTCTTTGCGCTGCAGGCGTGATCAGTCTCGCTGACACAGCACAACTTCTCTATTACCGGGGTAAGGCCATGACAGAGTGCGCGGCGATAGATTCTAGTGAAGAGGGAAGCCCCATGGCGGCGATTATCGGCCTTGAGATGGACGTGCTAGAAGATCTCACAAGCAAGGCCGGTTGTTTTATTGCCAATGATAATGGCGGCGGACAAGTAGTTGTCTCCGGCGCAAAAACAGCGATTACAACAATCATTGATCTTGCGACAAAGGCAGGGGCTAAACGCGCACTTCCTTTGAATGTCAGCGCTCCCTTTCATTGCCCGCTCATGCAGCCTGCTGCCGACATCATGGCGGAGAAAATTGCAGAAACATCTTTTTATCCCGCAAAAACGCCTGTGATTACAAATGTCTCTGCGGCGGCACAGAGCGATCCAAATCTTTTCAAAAGGCACCTTGTTGAACAAGTCTGTGGCCGTGTGCGTTGGCGTGAGAGTGTTCTTTTTATGGCCAGTCAAGGTGTCACAGATATGGTTGAAATGGGCTCAGGAAAGGTCCTTGCGGGTCTTTGCAAACGCATTGCACCTGATATCAACGCGTCTGCGATCAACAGCATTGAGGATATCAAAAATTTCATATAAACCTCCGATATTTATGCACACATCTAAAACCGTCATGGATATAAAAATTGACAAAATAAGGGGAACAAGTCTTTGCCCCCTCACATTTTTAAAAAGAGTGTGATACAGTTTCTCTAAAGCTTTCACTTTTTCTATTTTATGCTGACATATCTTATCTCTTTCACAAATTATCTAGGCGTTCTTAATCTTTTTAAGTACCTTACCTTTCGTACAATGGGCGCCATTTTAACAGCGCTTTTCATTAGTTTTCTCTGCGGAGAGCGTGTGATTACATGGCTCAAACATAAACAAAAAGAGGGGCAGCCCATACGCCTGGATGGCCCAGAAAGTCATTTGATCACGAAAAAAGGCACGCCCACCATGGGCGGTGTCTTAATTCTATGTGCGCTAACAATCAGCACTCTTTTGTGGGCAGACCTGCACAATCTTTATGTGTGGCTCACGCTTGGTGTGACCTTAGGATTTGGCGCTCTTGGCATGCGTGATGATTACCTCAAACTGACAAAGCGCAGTTCAAAAGGCCTGTCAGGGAAGGCGAAACTTTTGACGCAAGCAGTTATTGCACTAGCCGCAACCTATATTTTCACGCATACTCTGCCAGAGCCCCTTGCCACAGGGTTAGCCATTCCTTTTGTAAAGGATTATATTCTTCATTTAGGAATTCTTTTTTATCCGCTTAGTTTTTGTGTGATTGTTGGCGCTTCGAATGCTGTGAATCTAACAGATGGCCTTGACGGTCTAGCGATTGTCCCTGTGATGATTGCGTGCCTTTGTTTTTGTCTTATTGCGTATCTTGTGGGCAATAGTGTTTTTTCAAACTACCTTCAGCTTCACCATGTGCCTCATACGGGAGAACTTGCTATTTTTTGTGGTGCTTTTATCGGTGCAGGCCTTGGCTTTTTATGGTTTAATGCACCGCCTGCGAAGGTTTTTATGGGGGATACAGGCTCTCTTGCCGCGGGAGGTGCCCTTGGAACCATTGCAATGATTACAAAACACGAGCTTGTTTTAGCGATTATTGGGGGGCTTTTTGTGATCGAAGCCGCCTCTGTCATTATCCAAGTAGGCTATTATAAAATGACGAAAAAACGCATTTTTCTCATGGCGCCCATTCATCATCATTTTGAGAAAAAAGGATGGGCCGAACCTACCATTGTGATTCGTTTTTGGATTATCGCAAGTGTCCTGGCGATTATTGGACTCTCCACACTCAAGCTACGATAACGGTCCTTAAAAGAAAATATTTTGCGCTTGCGCCTTAAAGGATATGTCCTTTAGCATGGAATTATTAATAAAATTTTAGGATAATTTTAATGAACAGCATGCGACGCACACTCATTACACTCAGCCTTTTTTCAGGGCTCACATTCACACAAGCCATCGCATCAAACCAAGAGGAATATAATTCCCTTAATAATGACTCCCCCCCCCCCGCGCCAAACATTCTATAGTCAAACATTTAAAAAAATTTGGGATATAATCCCCGAACCAGTTCAATACTACATTCCATCCTCAGATACTGTTTACAAAACTCTTGCTTTTGGAGGCATTCTAACAGCCGCTGTCTTTGGTGCAACAAACCTCGGATACACCGTTAAAAACAATAATAACCTCACGCCTACGGATACATCAAATTGCCTTAGCAGCATTTTAAATTTTAATGGTCATAACCAAAATTTCGAAAGATACTGCCCTAAGAGTGATAAAACTCCTTTTTATGAAATTGATGTAGACGTTGAAGAACCTCGCCCCTTTATTTATCTCCAGTTGAATTGCGACAAATACAGAACACACGCAGGCTTTTACCAATATCGCTACGAATTTGAAGATAGGAATGAAACACGCTATGGCCCAAGCTCTGTCCAACGAGGACTTATCAATTACGAAACGGGAAAACCACAATGCCTTCATACCCAATGTGTTGAGAGTGGCTACCGAGGAAAACCCTATAAGGGAACAAAAGAAACCGTGACAGATTTCTGTCCCAATGATATTAATCCGAATCTCTCCGTTGTTGCAAACTATGAGAGTAATGAGAAAGACAAAGGTGAAGATCTAAAAATATATGCCAAAAAACTCAAAAAAGAAGAGCTTAAGATGATTATGAAAAATGCTGTGAAAACAACAATGCCAAGGGGTAAGAAAAAGAAAAACTAGCGCGAAACATAATTGATAAAAAAACCCCTAAAATTTAGGGGGTTTTTTACTTTAGAATACGAGTCTAAAAAAACTTAAACGATGGGCTCAACACAAACAAAAGCTTTATTAGCTTTGCCGCGACCGAACTGAACAATACCATCACTCATAGCAAATAATGTGTGATCACGTCCCATCCCAACATTCTTTCCAGGGTGAAACTTTGTTCCGCGCTGACGAACAATAATATTGCCAGCGAGAGCAAACTGTCCACCATAAACTTTTACACCAAGGCGTTTACTCTCAGAGTCACGTCCGTTCTTCGAACTACCACCTGCTTTTTTTGTTGCCATTTTATATACTCCTTAACAGTGCCAGAAGCTTACGCTTTATGGCTGATTTTTGAAATTTGAACAACAGTCAGATGCTGACGATGACCTTTTTTGCGACGATAATTTTGACGACGTTTTTTCTTAAAAACAATCACCTTACGATCACGCATTTGTTCAATCACCTTACCTTCAACAACTGCACCTGCAACCATCGGCGTACCTACAGACACTTTTCCCTTGCTGGAGATCATAAGAACGTCGTTAAATGTAACAGATTGACCCGCCTCAACAGGAAGCTTTTCAATGCGAAGGATGCTTTTTTCTTGGACACGGTATTGCTTACCACCGGTCTTAATCACTGCAAACATTGTCTGATATCTTTCTAAAATATGAAAAAACATAATTGTGTTTACTTTTTACTATCTTGAAAAGGGGTATTCTGTCAAGATTTTTCTAGGAATGATCGCGAAAAACTTTTGATCCATGAACGAGATAGCTATCCTTGAGCTCATTCAGCAGACATGTTTTATGATTTTGAAAATAAGTGCCCCTGTTTTGATCATTAGTTTTATTGTGGGTTTGGTCATTTCTCTTTTACAAGCGCTCACCCAAATTCAAGAGGCCACCATTAGCTTTGTCCCCAAACTCGCTGCTATTTTAGTAACTTTTTCCCTTGCTTTTCCCTATATGCTTCAGAATTTAATGGAATTCACACAATTTTTATTTGACAAGATTAAAGTGTCTTAAAATGACCATCGACCTCATTGCACTGGTTCAGCCCTATTTGCTCATTTTTGCACGGATCTCTGCTGTGTTTATGATGGCGCCAGGGCTGAGCGATACGCATATTCCCATGCGCTATCGTTTGCTTTTTTCCTTAGCCCTTGCCATTGCTTTTAAGGATATCCTTCCCATTCCCATTACATCCGAGAAAATTGATGGCGTACTCCTTGTTGCCTTGCTCGTTCAGGAAACGATTATCGGAAGCATTATTGGGTTTATCGCACGGCTTCTTTTGAGCATTCTCGATGTTCTTGGAAATATTCTCAGTCTTCAGACAGGCCTTGGAAATGCCATGGTATTCAACCCGAGTATGGGCGGACAAACGCCCGTTTTAGATAATTTTGTGATTCTTAGCGGTCTGATGCTTTTTTTTGCTATGGACCTTCACTATCTGGTCATTCGGTCGGTGATTCAAAGCTATCATTTTTTTCCCATTCACACAGATCATCCCTTATTAGGTCATTTCTTAAGCTCACTGGAGAAGCTTCCTCTTTTTTTCTCGAAGAGTTTTACGATTGCTTGCCAGCTTAGCCTTCCTTTTTTAATTTTAGGGGTGGTTTTTCAGTTCATGCTGGGTCTTTTAAACCGTGTGGTACCCAATATTCAGATCTTTTTCATTTCACTTCCTTTGCAAATTCTTCTTGGGTTTGTCCTTATTTTTACGATTCTTGCGCTTGTTCTCCACCTTTCCTTACAGAACTTTTCTGAACTCTACGCAGAGTTTCTCCCTCAATAAAAAATTTCTTAATTTTGGGAAATAATACTCTTCAGCATATGGCTCCATCGTTTTAAAAAACACAAAAACTTTGCTTAAGGCTAAAGGCATGGTAAAGTTCTGTCATTAAAGGATAGTAAGCAAACAATTGACACCTGTGATCCACGCGGTTGATATAAAAAATCTTTCTAAAATCATCAATAACACTGTGATTTTGGACGATATCTCTTTGTCCATAGAAAAAGGATCCATTGCGGGAATTATCGGGCGAAGTGGGGCTGGAAAGACAACCCTCCTGCGCTGTCTAAGCGGTCTTGAGGCTGCATCCTCTGGCACAATCCACCTCTTGGGCCAGGATATTGCGTCTAAAAATAAGAAAAATACTGTGCCCATTCAGCAAAAAATAGGGGTTATTTTTCAACAATTTAATCTCCTCAGTCGCCGTACTGTTTTTGAAAATGTGGCCTTTCCTTTGGAGATTAGAGGTTTTTCTCAAACACTCATTCAAGAGCGCGTTACCCATATCCTGGATCTTGTAGGGCTCACAGGGAAAGAGTGCGCCTACCCCAGAGAACTCAGTGGGGGACAATGTCAAAGAGTTGCCATTGCACGGGCTTTGGTTGTGGATACGGAGGTGTTGCTGTGCGATGAATTTACGTCTGCGCTTGACCCAGAAACAACGCTTGATATTTTAGAGCTTCTTAAAAATATTAATAAGCACCTTGGTGTGACGGTTATTCTCATTACCCACGATATGACCGTTGTCAAAGAAATCTGTGATACCGTTTTTGTTCTAGAAAAGGGACAATGCGTCGAAAAAGGATCCATGAGCACGCTTTTGTTGCATCCTATCCATGAAACAACACAATCTTTGATCGGCAGTCTTTTTAAGCGCGAACTGCCGCACAGCTATGAAGAACGTCTCGTCCATGAGCCCTTGGAAGGGAGTCAGATCATTGTGCGGCTTCTTTTCTCTAATAGTGCGGCAAAGGAACCCATTATTGCCTCCCTTGTGGAGAAATTTCATCTTCCTATCAATATTATTTCCGGCCACCTTGATCATGTGCGCGAAGCTGTTTTTGGCCAGCTTTTGATGAGTTTTCCTTATACGCAAACTATTTTTGATGATGTTCAGTCTTATCTCAATCATTATCATGTCAAAACAGAATGTGTGGGGTATATACGTGATTGATCTCATTTTAAAAGGATTTTTAGAAACAGTCGCGATGGTGACACTCTCAGCCGCTCTTGGTTTTGTCATAGGCACGCCCATTGCTCTTTTTTTATGGATTATCAGTCCTGTAGGCTTAACACCTAAACCCTTTTGGCACAAAGTAAATGGTTTTATTATTAATGCCCTCAGGTCCATTCCCTACATTATTTTTATGGTTCTCCTGTTGCCCCTCACACGTCTTATTGTGGGCACATCTATTGGCACTCTCGCGGCCACTCTTCCGCTGTCTTTAGCAGCTATTTTGCTGTATATACGCCTTGCGGAGGATATTTTTGAGACCCTCCCCAAAGGCCTTGTCGAGGCTGGAAAAACCATGGGCGCCACAAAAAAGCAAATTCTCATCAAAATTGTTTTTTCAGAATCCCTTCCACAGCTTGCTGCAGCACTGACGAATCTCACTGTCATGCTGATTGGGTTTTCAGCCATGGCAGGGGCTGTTGGCGGTGGAGGCCTTGGCGATCTTGCGATTCGTTATGGGTATCAACGCTATGATCTTCTCTTTTTAGGAGTTATCGTTCTTGTCCTCGTTCTCATGGTTCAATGTGTGCAAATGCTCGGCAACCATCTCGTGCAAAAATTAAGAAGTTAAGTTTTGTTGTATCGTTAAAAATTCACCACATAACAGTCATCTCAAGCGCTGCCCTAACTCTTTAGCAGGGAAAAATAGAGGGACGTAGCGATTCTATTTTTTAAAAAAGCATCCTTATGATAAGGTTTAGCATAAAAAGAGTATCCAAAAGACAGAATGAAAGACTATTTGACGCGCATCTATACATTTTATGACGCCTTTATAAGATCGTATTTTCGCAAAACCACGCACTATCTCGATGAGCATAAAAATCTTGCTTATGGTGCCCTTGTTTTTGATGTCATTATTGCCTTTTTTTCCATACCTCTTGCGCTTTATTTTAAAATAGGGGATGAGTTTTTTTACTATTCGCGGCTATATCTTCTTAAAATAAGTTTTTGCTTCACACTGTGCTCTTTCACCTATTTTAATCTTCTCAGCACCCATCAAACGATGTGGCGCCACATAGAAACAGAAGATATTGTCAGGCATGTTATCGCTATTACGCTTGGGTTTCTCACCTTTATTCCGCTCAAACACCTTCTGAGCCGCGAAGAACAAATGCCCCACTTTACACTTTTGATTGCCTGGGTTGTTTTTTTAATGATGACATTTGTGCCACGGCTTCTCATCTATTTTAGTCATCACAAGCGGCAAAGGCTGAAGCTCAAGCGCCCGCCTCTCCTTATTCTTGGCACCGATAATCGTAGTGAATTGTTTTTAAAAGAAATGAGTCAAAATGAGGATTTTAACTATACGCCCTATGCACTTATTTCTCTTCGGTCCGATGAAATTGGCCTGAGTATTCATGGTATTCCCGTTGTCACAAGTGTAAAAGATCTCTCAAGGTGGCTTACAACACAGCCTGGGCTTTTAGCGCAAACACTCCGTCTTGTGATCATTCAACATCCTGGAAAATATTTGAATGATATTTTGCGGATTGCTAACGAGAATCGTATTCAGCTTCTTCGTATGCCAAAAGCCTTTACCTTTGAAAATACAGAGCTTAAAGAACTTTCTGTGGAGTCTCTTTTTAAAGAGCCTGTTATGAGCTGTTCAAAGGAGGAAAAAGCGCATATCAACACTAAAAAAATTCTGATCATCGGTGCGGGAAGTTATATTTTTAGACCGCTCATCCAACTTTTCCTCGATCTCGATGCTAAAAAATTAATCCTTGTTGACCAATCGATGGAGCGTCTTAAAAAACTAAGTATTTGGCTTGAAAGTCAAAACTATGACCGAGGACGTTTTGTTTTAAAAGTTGCAGATATTAATGATCAACCTCTCATCAGCTCTATTATTGCAAATCACAAGCCTCATATTATGATTCACACACCCCTTATGACCTGGCCTGGTGAGGAAAATCAGCTGGCCTATTTTCGCACCAATATCCTTGCAACAGAGTTTCTCTCTTATCTTGCACACCACCACAAAGTCGAACAATGCTTGCTTCTTTTTGAAAATCCCACAGATTTTTATCCGAATGATCTTTTTGAGAGTACATCACTCAAAATGTTTGAAAGCCTTATTAAAGGGGCCTTCATGCGCTATTTTTATGAAAAAAGCACACAGTATTTCATTGCAAATATTCACAATATTATTGGCAGCTCGGCCTCTATAACAGCATCGCTTCAATCTCACATTAATGACGGTCTACACATCCATATTGATCACGAGGGCGCTGAAACCTCTCTCATAACAGCTCAACAAATGAGTGCGCTCATTGTTTCAACACTGGCCGCTTTTAAAAACTCCAGAGACCTTTTGGAATATACACTCACAACCAATCACAAAGTGTGCACGCTCGACTTAGCCCACTATATGTTGTCCCTTGAAAAAGACGAAATTTCTCAAAACCTTCCCATAGTCTTTAGAAGTACAAAAGAAAAACAACCTAAAAATATGATCAAACTCAAAGCGACAAAATCCCCCTATATTTGGACAAGTGAGCATACGGCATGGACAGAAAATGAAGATCTTGACGTTGCTTTAAAAGCTGCGGATGATTGCGATGAAAGTCGCCTTAATGAGCTTCTGCAGCATTACTCGAAGAAGCTTTTGGTGAGATCTGCGGCGTAGATATATTCTTCTGTTCGCTGGCTGCAAAAGGCTCCCTTAAGTTTTCAGGCGGGCGTGCAAAAAAGAAATTATCAAAGAGAACAGCCTGTGCCTTACCGGGCCCTAGAATTTTGTTGGTAATTTGCTGAAGAATATTTTTAATATTATCAAGGCGCGGTTCTGATCCTGTGATCCAAAAATTACTCAAAATACTTGACAACTGTATAATGTATTCACTGCGTAAATAGGGGGCAAGGGAGCGTACATATTCGAAGTTTTTTTCTGTTTGGGTCCATAAATTAATTGTGAATCTCAAATAGCCTTTAATTTCATCTGCTTTGACAATGCTAATCGTAAGAGGCCCAATGGTGATATAGGGCTTAACTTTATTTTTGCTGTCTTCACCTCCTTCACCACCTCCATGCTCAGAAGCTTCACCATGATCAGCCTTATCCCCCTCTTTCCCAGCAAAGAGAGGGTTGGTACTCAAAAAGAGACATAAGATCAAAAAATATTTCAATGTACTTAAAAAAAATAATACACCAATGCCTTTAGGCTAAGCTCAAAAGATTAAAAAAAGGTTAGGAGAAGCAAAAGATATTTTACTCAGATTCGTCTTCTGTGATAATTTCCTCACCATTATCATAATAGTGAACCCAATCATTTGCTTTAATGTGATGGTCATAGGTGCCTTCTGATGCCACAGCGCCATTACTATGAAAGGATTTAAATGGACCATGAAGCAACCCTTTGTCATAGGTATCGATTTGAGTGATCATACCTTCCTCACTATAGTGAACACGCTCACCATGCAATTGTCCCTCATGATGATACATCGTTGATTGGATCTGACCATTAAAATGATAGGTTGAGGCGGGACCGTGTAGTTTTCCATGAACATATTCACCCTTAAAAAAAAGTTTCCCTTGTTCATAAAATTCACAAACTCCATGCAGCTGATTTTGCTCGTCAAAGAAGAGTCGTGCTGTTATGCGTCCTTGATCATCTTTGTGAATCACTTCACGGGTCATTATTTTTTGCCATTTCTTTTATTGATTACAAACATCCCTAACCAAGTTTTGTCACAGCCCCTTTAAAGGCGGCAGGACCTGAGGCAACAATCGCACAAACACCTGAGCTATTGATGGAAAGGGCACCCGAGCAATTGATATTTGCAACAGGGCCAAGCATCATAGTTGTTTGAGCATTCGCCGTGAGTTTCATCATAGATGCTGTCATATCCGCCATTGTTTTAGCATTCAGTGTGTATTTAAGGGCATCAATTTTATATTCCGTTGTGGCATTATGTGCAATTTCTGTCATGGCATCCACACCCACTTTCCCCCCCTTAATATTCACAGAAGCTGTGCCTTCGATATTCACAGCATTTGTCGCTTTTATATTAATCGTGTTACCCGCCTCAATATCAATATTAAGAGCTTTGATCGTTATTTTATGATTACTCACATCCAATGTAAAATCATCTGTCACAGTGTGTTTTTCTGTTTTCGTCACATTAAGAGTACGCGTACCCGCAATTTTAATCACCTCATCCCCCGTATCAACCTTAAGAGTGCGATTTCCTTTTTTAATCGTAAGTGTGTCATCTCCCTCGTGAATAATCAGCGTACGGTCACCCTTCATGACCTCACGATCATAATCTTTTTGAGCACGGACATAGAGTTGCTCGCTATCTTTTTTATCCTCAAAACATATTTCGTTATACGCATCAGACGCATTTTTTGAGCTTTGCGTTTTAATCGTGCTTTTTGTTTTCTCATCGGGCAAGGGATAAGGAGGTTTATTATTCCCATTGTAAACGGATCCCACCACAAGAGGACGATCTGGGTCGCCCTCTAAAAAGCTCACAACCACTTCCATATCAATGCGCGGAATAAACATTGTGCCGAAACCAGACCCGCCCCACATGTGGGCCACACGGACCCAACAAGAGCTTTTCTCATTATTTTTACCACGTTGATCCCAATAAAATTGCACTTTAATACGACCATGCTCGTCGGTGTGAATTTCCTCGCCGGAAGGCCCTACAACAATGGCGACCTGATTGCTGTAAATACGCGGTTTGGGCTTAGGAAAAGGCCGAAAAGGTGTTTTAGCTGGAAAACACGTAAACCGATTGTAATAAAGGGCACGGTCACTCTCATTCTTGACATTCTCCCGTACATCAAAAAAATGTTCAACCTCATAAACAATATAATCCTGATTGGTATCATTTCTTGGATGGTTTTTAAGCTTAAATTTCCCCCCCGTTGCCATTCCTGGCGCTGTGCTGCGACCATAAAACATATGACGATTCCACTCGAGCTGCTCCATATGCGTTTTATTGAGATCTTCACCTGTCTCCATTTTAAAAAAACGACCGGGATAGCGATACACTTCACCACCTTCACCCTTGCCCGAAGTTTTTTGATAAAGCTTTGTATCCGGTGCTGTAAAATCATAATCCGCAAGGGACGCACTTTTGCTCACTACACGCTGTTCTTTATAAAATTCTTGAACAGCATTTTGCCAGGATACAGAGCCCACCTGTTGAGGCGTAAACTCAAGAGTCTCTTTGTCAAGGGGTTTAAGCCCCGAAACAGCATCGTGTACCTCAAGCGTATCGCCTGAAGAGGCGTGGGAAAAAAAATAAAAAATACCCTCTTCCGACCATAGACGGTTAATAAAATCAAAAGCACTCTCGCCATATTGTGTGCAATATTTTCGCTTTTTCGAGCCCTTTTTAGAAGCATTATAGCGAGTATCCGGCACATTATACTCTTTAAGCAATTCCTCACACATGTCATTGGCGGATTTATTTTGAAAAATACGATAGTCCTGGTTAAAGCGCGCCATCCAAAATGTTGGATAAAGTGTCAATATGTAGTGTGAAAAACCCGACGCATCTTCGGTCACACCTTGCCTAACTTCACCAATGATTCCTGTGAAGTAGCGCTTTTTATCACCATCATAGGTCAAAAGAAGTTGCGCTGATTTACCCATTAATTTTTCAAAATCAATATCACTTTCCTTGCCATGGGCGTGAATCGTCAGATGATAAACATCACTCAGCCGCTCTAACATATGCACTTTGTCAACCATCAGTTTTTGCGGACCAAGAGGTGTTGTCAGTTTAAGCGATAGGTGTTTATCATTTTCTGGAAGATGCGCTGGCACAAGTTTTTTTTATGAAGACATTATTTTAATTTATTTTTACAGATTCACGGATCGATCACAACACCACAAATGATGGGGTGGGGATTTTGATAGCTTGCCGCTCTCAAGATCATGAATCACAACTTCCACAAAAGGAGAAAAAAGTTGCGCGATACTTTTCGCAAGAGGTGCATAGATCGACATGTGCAGGGGCCAAAAATATTTAGACTGATTAATCTAAATATAGACTAAAAAATCTAATATTGCAAGGGGTTCTCGTTTTATGCATTTATTTTGATAAAATTGTAAACAATAGCCTCAACCTCCTATGTCTCTCTCCCTCCGTTATGCTATCGCTGATGACATCCCGCACATGATCCCCCTTTTTGATCAATTGGGGTACCCCGTTGAGGCAAAAGATCTTGAACACAGATTCAACATTTTCACTCAAAAGGAGGATTGCGGTCTTTGTGTGGCTGTGACTGAAAGTACGGTTGTGGGATGGATTGCATGGTCAAAAACGCCTTGTTTTGTTTCAGGCAAAGTAAAATTTCGGATTGAGGGCCTCGTCGTGGGTCACGCTTACCGGCGAAGGGGAGTCGGTCAAAAGCTTATGCAGTTCGTGGAAAATATCGCCTCTCAAAGCGCACCAAGTGTGATTGATCTAACATCCGGGCTGAGGCGCGCTCAAGAGGGCACACATCTCTTTTACAAGAATCTTGGTTATCAAAATGAAGGCTTTATGGCCAAACTTTATTTAAGAAAAGAAATCTCTTCACCCCTTTGAAACAACAAGGATTTGCTTGCTTATGCCGGTGAGGTTATTAAAATTAATCTTTGAAATTGGCTGAAAATCCTCATCTCTTAAAAGGCGCATGTTGTCTTGAAAGTGTTTAATACTCTGGAAATCGCCCTCACTAAAGGCCTCATTGAGCATAAAGCGCAAACGATTTGCTCTTTTTTTGTCAATCACCTCATTATTTTTATTTAAAAGAGGCATTAAATCCGGCAAAGCCATGGTTTCATTATCAAAATTGCATTGGCCATTGCGCCTTTTATCATCCGCTAAAATGAATTTTTTAATTGAAGGTGCTATCTGATACAAAAGGAATTTAGATGTGCTTGAGTCGATTCTTAACGCGGCTGGATATTCGACATAGGCATACACACGACTGTGGGGGGGCGTTCTTGCATAAGACACTGCAACAATCGCCTTGTCTAAGGCCCCAAGAAGAGGTTCATCTTTTAGCTGATTAAAATGCGTCAAGGGTTTTTGTTCTTTGCCATCGATATCTTTCAGCCAAGCCTGACCGTCTTTCTCAAGCTTGTTCCAAAAAATAGTTTCACTATACAGGTCACTATCGTCTTGGATAATCTCAACAGGAATGGCCTTTGCACCTGCTTTTTGATCTTTAAGAAATTCATTGATCGTATCCACAAAGACAACATACGCATGATTGGGGGCTAAAACGACCTTAAAAGGTATGTTTGTATCACGGGCGGAACGATTTTTGTTATAGGGAAGTGATGGATGACCTGGCTGCTCGCGTGTATACCAGTGCTCAAAAGCTTCTTTGGAATAGATGGTTACGGGGGGGTGGACAAGATCCATAGAAAGATAAAAAATATCGCCCGTGTGCTTTTTTTTAAGGTCAAGGGCCTTGTCAATTTCGATTAATTTAATATTTTCAGGCGCCGATTTAGCTTTTTTCCCGCTACTTTTTTTCTTGTTATCCTCCGTATCAGTTTGATCACTTTCATCGCTATCTTCAGTTTGTTGCGCAGGGCTTTTTAAACCACCCCCGCCGAATTTTTTTTGAATGGTATCTACATTTTCTGTGCTATCAAGGGCGGATTCCTCAATAAATTCATTTTCTGAACGAATAGGATTGCCCTCAAAGGACTCATCACTATCGTCAATCGGAAGCTCTGGGCCGAAATCCACACTTGAGTCTACGCTTGAATCCGCGTTTTGAATCGATTGAAAAGGATTGCTTGCCCCCAGATTGCCAAGAAGATCAGACGCATTCAAGAGAGAGGACTCAAGACAGAGCACACTGAAAAAAAGAGTTTTTAGCACATCAAAAAACATCTTATTTTTTAAGAGAGAAAGAACTACCTTGATGTTAGAAGAGCAAAAATTAAAAAAAGGTTAATATTTTGACAGCGGCTCTTTTTCGTGAAAAACTATGAAAAACATAGCCACTTTAAAGGGTTATTTGCTAATACTAAAAGAAATCCTTTTAAAAAAATATGCACACTTATGACGGCTGATTTAGAAAAAAATTTTCACCTCGCGCTTGAAAAATCTCAAAACTTGCAGATGCTTGAGGAACTGCGTGTGCGCTATCTCGGCAAGCAAGGAATGATCACAGAGGCCCTTAAATCTCTTGGGGCAATGGATCCAGAAACCCGTAAGCAAAGAGGTGCGGAACTCAATCGCTTACGCGCCCTGTGTCAAGAGGCACTGAGTGTTCAAAAAGAAAAACTCGAAGAACAGGCGCTTACCCTAAAATTGGCCTCAGAGAAAGTGGATTTGACGCTTCCTACACTGGCGCTTCAAAAAGGTACGCATCACCTGATCACCCAAACCACAGAAGAGATTGTGCGTTATTTTGAGCGCTTTGGCTTTAAGGTCGAGGAAGGCCCAGATATTGAAACAGAAGAGCATAATTTTAATGCGCTTAATATTCCTCCGCATCATCCAGCGCGCCAAAATCATGATACTTTTTATGTTGATGCTGCTGCGGAGCCTTTGTTGCTGCGCACACACACCTCCACAGTTCAAATTCGCACCTTTAAAAAAGGTGAGCTTCCTTTGCGTGTTTTAGCACCAGGGCGTGTGTATCGTGCAGATTATGACGCGACACACTTGCCCATGTTCCATCAAATCGAGGGATTCATTGTAGAGGAAGGTATTCATTTGGGACATTTGAAGAGTACGCTCATTGATTTTTGTCGTGCGTTTTTTAATAAAAATGATTTGAAAACACGCTTTCGTCCAAGCTTTTTTCCTTTTACAGAGCCCTCCTTTGAGATGGATATTTTTGGAAATGGTCGCTGGCTTGAGGTGCTGGGGTGTGGGATGATTCACCCGCAAGTTTTACGTAATGTGGGCCTTGATCCAAAAAAACATCAGGGCTTTGCCTTTGGCATGGGCGTTGAGCGCTTTGCGATGCTTAAATATGAAGTGAATGATATCCGTAATTTTGTCACAGGGGATGTGCGTTGGAATCGTCAAATGAGCGTATCAAGGGCTTTTGGCACTTAAATGCGCATGAGCTCTTTTAAAATAATCATTATTTTTTGTCTGATGATGGCCTCTCTTTGTGCGGAGGAAAAAAAGACTTTTAAGATTATCATGGTTCTTTGGAACGGAAGCACTTTGCTTGAGGAAGGCTTTGTCAATTATCTTAAGAGTAAAGAGGTGAGTGTTGATATTCAAACACTTGATTGCCAGGGAGACCGGGCAAAGTGTCATGCTTTTGTCACAGATATTAAGCGTATTCAGCCTGATCTGATAACAATTTGGGGAACCCCCGCTCTCCAAGAAATTGCCGGGCGTCTCGATCAGGCAAAAGAAAATTATATTTGGGATATCCCCATTATAGCCTTGATCGTTTCAGATCCCGTCAGAACAGGCATTATTGCTGCGTTGGACAGGCCGGGGCGGAACGTAACGGGCGTGAGTCACCTTGCCCCCATTGAGGCACAGCTGAATGCTCTCCTTTTGTATAAAAAAGACGTTAAAACCATTGGAGCTATGTATAACCCCGATGAACCCAATTCAAAAATTCAAGTGGAAAATCTCGCAACTCTGGCTGAGGGCAAGGGCATTCGTGTAATTCTTTTGCCTGTGCCCATGATCGATCACAAGCCCGACTCGGATCATCTCTGTGATGTTGTTGAAAAAGCAGCATCTCTTAAGGCGGATTTTATTTATATTCCCGCCGATACCTTTCTCTCAAAGCATGCTCCAATTTTTATTAACAAAGCTCATGAGCTCAAAATTCCAACATTTGCTGCGACTGAATCCCTCTATTGGCATACAAAACCCATGCTTGGCATGTTCAGCCACTTTTTTAATGTGGGGATGTTCGGAGGGGCCAAAGCTTTTGATATTCTTGTGAATAAACAAGATCCAGGGACCATGCCCTATGAAAAATTATCCCGTTTTTCCATTGTTATTTCACGCTCAGCTTATGAATCCATGGGTATTTCTCCTCCTCTCACCCTTTTAAAATTTGCTGAGATACGGGACTAGAGATGAGTTTAGGTGAGGATGTCTAAAGTTTTCTCTTAAAATTTCGAGGGGATTTCAGTGAAAAATAGTTGTGCTGGAGGGGGGGCTGTATTGAGTGACTCTCGTGTCTTTGATGTGGGCACAAAGGCTGTAAGCGATTTTTAGAAAAATTTTCCCTTCTTAACAGTCGTATGAAACTAGGGTTTTTCGGGATTTTTATGTTTATTTTTTGAATTTTTCACAAAAATCGATGAAAAAGAGGGGATAAGGTGCGTTTTTGCGAAGATTTTTTTTAAAAATTTCTCTTCTCAGTGCGCCCCTAGATTTTCCTTCGAAAATCCTATTTTTTTCGCTATTTTGTGTGTTTTTCATGTAAAAAATGGGCTTTTTTGGCGAGAAAAATAGTAAATTGAAGCTTTTATCTCCTGATTTGACGCAGTATTGTCCCTTAAAAGCATGATTTGAGGCCTTCGCTCTCTGATTTGAGTGGGGATAGCCGCCTTTTTCTTTGCAAATAACCCTTTTTGCGGTCTATTTTGGGAAATTTCGAGGGTTTTTCAGGATTTTTAGATTTTTTTCTCTCCTACGGGAATTTTCACGGTCCATTTTGGGAAATTTCGAGGGGATTTCATGAAAAATAGTGTATTTTTTGCGTGACTAGGCGATTTTTGAGGCGAATTTTCGCTTTTTTGACCGATATTTTGTGGTTTTTCATGATTTTTATGTTTATTTTTTGAATTTTTCCGACGATTTTCGAAAAAATAGTTGTGCTGGAGGGGTCTGTATTGAGTGATTCTCGTGTCTTTGAGATGGGCACAAAGGCTGTAAGCGTTTTTTAGAAAAATTTTCCCTTCTTAGCATCTTCTTAGCACTCGCTAAAAAGAGGATTTTTTCATGAAATATTTTGTAAAAAAAGGGCTGTTTTTGGGAAAAATTTGTGGTTTTTGAGTATTTTCATGGCATTTCGCAGGAATTTTCGCTTTCTGGGACGCTATTTTCTGTGTTTTTCATGTAAAAAAGGGCTTTTTTAACGCATTAGGCACGACAGTAGGTGAATTTTTAGCATTTTAATGCCAATTTTCATGGATATAACGCCATTTTTTGGGCTTATGGGCGGTTTTTTGACGATTTTATGCGTTGAAGGGGGCTTTTTCGGCGAGAAAGGAGCGCTGATCGCTGCGTTAAATGGCAAGACGCCTTAAATTTTCTTCAAAGGGCGAAAGATTTTTTTGTTAAAACATTAACCTTTTATTCACACACCTTAACAAAAAGTTAATTTTCGCACCCCCACCC